>JAHIVM010000053.1 GCA_018816665.1 Candidatus Zixiibacteriota bacterium | reverse complement strand
TCCGGCACCAATGCCATGATTCCGTTCGGTTCGCATTACTTCCGGGTGCGCCCGGTGTACCGTGTATATCAGTCGTCGACAACCCGGGCAAGCGCGGAGGGCGAGAAGGTATACTAAAATGCTAAAGTGCTCAAAGACCGCCATGAAGACACTGCTTGTTTTTTCACTGGCGGTCTTTTTGTCTCCGGCGACCCGTGCCGCAGACAGTTCTCTTTACTCCCTGGAAAACAGCATCAGTGACCTGGTGTATGGGTTATCCCGGTCCGTGGTCACTATTGAATCACTCAACCACAGCACCGCGGCCGGACCCGGTTCTCCGGTTCACCGCGTAATATCCTCGGGTATCGTTCTCGATTCCGTGGGACACATCCTGGTTTCCGCCAAATCAGTTCTGGGGTATGACCGGGTACTGGTGTCGGCAGACAACCGGATGGTCGCGGTTGACGTTGTCGCGATTGATCATCAGAACGATCTTGCCCTGCTGCAAAGCCCTCTCTGGAGCGGCCGTCCCGTCGAGCTGGCTACGTCTCAGGCCTGCGCCGGACGGATGGCCATTGCCATGGGGAACGCATTTGGTATGCGCTCCGCTCCTGCGCTTGGGTTTTGCGCCGGGATTCGTGACGACGGCGTCATGCAGTTTTCCATGCCGGTACCATCGGGCTCCATCGGCGGCGGCATATTTGACCTCTCGGGTCACATGCTGGGCATCATCACCGGCGGTATGGGCGAGGACAATCGCATGGCCCTTGCCGTGCCGTCCTATCGTATCCGGGAAATCGTGACCTATCTCCTGTCCCACGGAGACCGTCAATCCGGATTCATGGGCCTGACTACCCGGGAGTTCGAGGTGTTCCCCGGTATTCGCATCAGCGGCGATCACATGTTTGCGAGCGTGGGGGCGGCTTCCGATGTGACTATCGAGCGAGGTGTCATCGTCACCTCGACCGTGCCCGGATCCCCGGCTCATCGGGCCGGTTTGCAGGTCGGCGACCTGATTTTTGCCATCGACGATGTCCCGGTGAATTCGGCCGCCGGGGTTGCGAGTTTTGTTCGGCAATTGCCCCCGGGTCGAAACGTCAACGTTGATCTCATACGGGAGAATCAACATCTGAGTCTCCCGCTGAAGGTAGGCCAGAAAGTGCCGGATACGCCAACCCGTCTCTCCGAAGCGATGCCGGCTGCTCAGCAGACTGCCGTGGTTGATTCACTGAAGGGTATCCTGAACGTGCTAAAAACCGAAATCACACGCCTGGAGCAACGGATCAGCGACCTCGAATAAGTTTAAAATTGCCATAGACGCCTCACTGTTCTACATTCTCATCATGAATCTCAGCATCGATGTGGAACTGTTCTCTCAGGGCTTATTCCGTTTTGCCCCATCATCGTATACCGAGGAGAGGGCCCTCGGCATGTTCTCCGCGGCGGTCGCTCTGGCCGACGATTCAATTACTTCCCGGGCCATACACTGTTGTCAGGCACTAAAAATAGATGATCGTCTGCTCTACGAGGTCGTGCTGCAGTCTTATCTGTTTCTTGGCTTTCCCCGCATGTTGATTGCCGCCCAGTGTCTGGACGCGCATGCTGACGTCAAACACGCTGCCGGCGAAACGTTAACGGCCCAACCCGGCGAGATGGAGCTATGGTTCGAGCGGGGCGAGCAATTGTGCCGCAAAGTGTATGCGCACAACTACGAGTTGCTCAAGTCCCGCGTGGAGAGTTTTGCCCCCGAGGTGTTTCGCTGGATGATTCTCGAGGGTTACGGCAAGGTACTCTCGCGCGACGGGCTCGGTATTGTCGCCCGTGAGACGGCCATCATGACCTGCCTGATAATGGAGAACAAACCCCAGCAGTTGCATTCCCACATGCAGGGGGCGTTGAATGTCGGGGCTCCGAAAGATTTGATTCGTAAGGTCGTGCTGGAGGATATTGGTCAGTCGGCCGGCGATGGGTACCGGACGGCTCTGGATGTTATGTCACGCCTGGAGATTTCGTCGTGACGCGAAGGCGAATCACAGTTTACGTATCCCTCGGCGCAGTGGTGCTGATCATAGCGGCTGCGTATCTGTACGTCTTCCAGTTCGGCGGACTCGAGCGCATCGTTCGCGGACGCATTGCGGCGGCCCTGGGACCGGACAGTGTGGTCAAGGTCTCTGTGGGCGACATCAGCGGAAGTCTGCTGTCCGGTGTGAGGGTGGAGAGTATCGTTATCGCGTACGAGGATTCACTCGGAACTCACACCGTCGCGGTCGCTCGGGCCGTCAGCGCCGACTACTCCATTCGCAATCTCTGGGAAAAACGGTTCATTTTCGGTAACGTTACCATCGACAGCCTGGCCCTGCGGGCTTCACGAGATAGCAACGGCCGCTGGGTCATACCGCTGCCTCTCGCCGGTGCGGGTGGAGGCGGCGAACCGCCCCTGTTTGCGGTCCGTCAACTCAGTCTCTCCGATGCCTCGGTTACGATAGTCATGCCCGATGACACTGTCCGCGTCACCGATCTCAAATTACTGGCTTCCGTCCGCGGAGAGGACGGTACGTATTCGCTGCAGATCGAACGGATGGGGTACACGGTGGATCCGGCCATCTACGCTCTGTCGAGTGTAACCGGGCGGGTGACCCTGGCACAGAAAAATCTCGTATTCCAGGACTGCCAGGTGCAACGCGGTGATACCCGCCTGAAAGTGAGCGGCAGTCTGAATTTTGAGAACCGGGAGGGAGCCGCCGAGTTTACATCCGACAATCTCGATCTCCTCCGCATCGCGGACTTCGGCGGACCCCGCCTGGAAGGGTTGCTGGATCTGGGAGGACGGGTGATCCTGCGGAACGGAGCTTTATTCGGGCAGATCACGGTGGCCGGCAACATCAAGCAGGCGCGTTTCGACAATGTGTACGCCCAGTTCGAATATGCGGACAAGATGTTCACGGTTGATACGCTGTATGGTATGGTCTTTGGCGACTGCAGTATTGACGGCAACGGTTATATCGATTTCAGCGCCTCGCCGCAGGAATACCATCTGGGGGCCAATATCAGGAACTTCAATCTCAAGAGTCTGGTGACGCAGTCGTTTCGGTCTGATCTGTCGGGAACCGTCATTCTCGATGGTCGGTCGTTTCGGAGCGCCGACCTCTGGATGAAAATACAGAGCGACCTGTTTGAATCGTCGTTTGATGAGTACCCGCTGCATCGGGCGGCCGGCACCATGGAGGTCACCGCCGAGTCGATCAGATTCTACGATGGCTTCCAGGTGGATTACTTCGAGAATGAGTTTGTGGCCGGTGGTGAGTTGGTCTACCGGGGCGACATCAATCTGGCGGTCGATGTG
>JAHIVM010000052.1 GCA_018816665.1 Candidatus Zixiibacteriota bacterium | reverse complement strand
TGATCAATGCCGGCGCCCAGGTGTTGCCGCCGGGATGCGGTCCCTGTATCGGCCTGGGCAAAGGTTTACTCGAGGACGGCGAAGTGGGTATTTCGGCAACCAATCGCAACTTCAAGGGCCGGATGGGGTCTCGAAACGCCGAGGCATACCTGGCCTCGCCGCAGGTAGTGGCCGCATCGGCCGTGGCCGGCATTATCGACCTGCCGGGATTTGAAGAAACGGTTGCCATTAAGGCGTCCGTGACAACTACACCGAAACCCCGGACCGGAGCCGGAGCGGTGAGGATTCTGGCCGGTTTCCCGGAGCAGTTGTCGGGTCAGTTGATTTTCTGCCACCAGGACAATCTCAATACCGATGGCATCTACCCCGGCAAATACACGTACATCGATGATTTCACACCGGAGCAACAGGCCGGTGTGGTAATGGAAAACTATGATCCCGAATTCGGCAAGCTGGTCCGGGATGGCGATGTCCTCGTAGGCGGCTTCAATTTTGGCACCGGATCATCGCGAGAGCAGGCGGCCACCGCCCTCGAGTATCGCGGTGTGCGCCTGGTGATCGGCGGTTCGTTCAGCGAAACGTATAAACGCAATGCGCTGAATAACGGCTTTCTGGCCATTGAGGCCCCCGATCTCGTCAAAGACCTGAAAGACAAGTTCGGCGACAAAGCCCTTACCATCCGCCCGGGATTGGACATCGCAGTCGATTTCGCCGGTGCATCGGTCGCCTGCAACGGCAAGACCTATCAGATCAGCCCGGTCGGAGCGGCGGCTCAGGAATTGGTCCTGGTCGGCGGTCTCGAAAACTGGGTGAAGCGTAACCTGTGAGAGTAACGACAACACATAAGTCAGAAAGCTGAGCTGGAAGTATGGACAAATCATATTCCCGACACATAGCTGAATATGCGGTCGGCCTGACTTTCGCCGACCTGGCCCCCGAGGCCGTTCATGAGGCCAAACGATACCTGTACGATTCAATCGGCTGTGCCTGGGGCGGCTATCGCACAAAGGATGTCAACATCCTGCGTGATATCTACAAGGACATGGGTGGCAAAAAAGAGGCGACCGTTATCGGATTCGGTGACAGGATCCCGGCCGTCAACGCCACCCTGGTGAACTCGCTTATGTTCCGCGCGCTCGACTACAACGATATCTACTGGAAAGAAGACCCCTCGCATCCGTCGGATATCATCCCGGCCGCACTGGCGGTGGGGGAGATGGTCGACGCTACCATGGAAGAGGTCATTGTTGCCATCATCCTGGCCTACGAATTCGAAATGCGACTGTGTGAATTTGCCGTTCCCGGTGTGCGCGAGCGCAAGTGGCATCACGCCACCCTGACGCAGTTCGTGTCGCCGATCGTCGCCGGAAAGCTGCTCGGGCTGACGGTTGATCAGATGGTACATGCCATCGGCATCAACGGCTCCCACAATCATACCATCGGTTGCCCAACCGCCGGCAAACTGACCATGATGAAAAACACAGTGGATCCCATGGCCGTACAGAGCGGCGTATTTGCGGCCCTGATGGCGCGAAAGGGTTACACCGGTACCGAGGCTGTTTTTGAGGGCAAGGAAGGGTTCATGGATGTGTTCGGACCCGACTGGGACAAGAGTAAGTTGCTCGACGGTCTCGGTGGTCCGGCGAAGATTCTCGAATGCAGCATGAAAGGATTCCCCACGGAGGCGCTGACGCACACGCATTTGAGCTGCATGCTCAAGGTGGTGAGAGAACACGACGTGAAGCCTCAGGATATTGAAAGCGTGACCGTGACCACGATCGCCCGCGCCTGTGATATCCTGTTTGATCCGCACAAGTATCGGCCGGAATCCCGGGAGACGGCTGACCATTCATTGCCTTACTGTCTGGCTGCCGCCATTGTCGATCGGAAGATCACTACTGCCAGCTTCTCCGAAGAGAAAATGAAAGATCCGGCCATATGGGCGGTGATCGACAAAATCAAGGGAAAGGCATCGGTTGAGTTCGAGAATATGTTCCCGGCCAAACAGCCGTCGCGGGTAGTGCTCAAAACCACATCGGGTGACAAGTACGAAGCGTACCTCGAATATCCGAAGGGCGATCCGCGTGAGCCGATGACCGAGCAGGACCTCGATGATAAGTTCGGCGGGCTGGCCGACGGTTTGCTTGACAAGGCCCGTCAGGCCAAAGTCAAAGCCATGGTTTACGGCTGCGAGAAAATGTCGGCCCGTGATTTCATGGCCGGCCTGGTGTTGTAGAGTCGGTCTCAAGAAATCCTGGTGCCAACACAAAAATGCAACCCGACCGGAGTTTGAGGTCGGTCGGGTTGCTAAGAGAAGTAGGACTTCCCCGCTTTTCGGCAGCGAAAGGTGGGGATTTTTTGTCCGGGCTCAATGGGCCTGAATCCACCCGGCGATATCTTCAATCACCTGCTTATCCACGTGCCCCGGCGTGGTGTATTCCGAGGGTTTCGACTTGCCGCTCCCGCTTATCATGAGATGATTTAATGTCGGGTACAGCGTAAGTGTTGCGTTGTCTCGTCCTTCCAGGGTACTCGCCCAGATGCCAAAGTCCTCAATTGTCACCTGGTAATCCCGGGCACCCTGTATGATGAGCATGGGCAGTTCGAGCTGTGCCGCGACATCGACCGGGGCATAGTATCGAAGATCGAGCCAGTAGGGCGCCGGAATATCAAGCGGTAGGTCTGTGGCGGGGGGGTGTTGATCCAGACTAAGTGCTCTCACTCGAGCCACCCGCACCTGCAGATCGGCCAGATCCAGCTGACTTGGTTGCCCTTCCGCCACTGACAGAGAATCTATGTATGTCATTTGTTCCAGGATCAAGTCCTCGAGCGGACGGGCGGCCCCTGCAACCACCACAATCCCGGCCAGATCAGGACACTCTGCGGCGATCCGGGGAGCCAGCATGGCACCGAGGCTGTGCCCCAGCATATAGATGCGTCCGGGGTCGACCTGGCCATGCTCTTTGAGATAGTCCACAGCCGCCAGAACGTCTTCCATGACCTCCTCGCGGACGGTGTATCCGGGGTTTAGGATGAACTTCTCGCCATACACGCGCGTGCGCTTGTCGTAGCGCAGCGCCGCTATCCCGCGTGACGCGAGGCCGCAGGCGATATCACGAAACGGTTTGTTGGGACCGATTGTCTCATCGCGATCATTCGGACCCGAGCCGTGAACCAGGATTACTGTCGGCAATGGGCCGGGCGTGTTCGGCAACGACAGGGTGCCGGGCAACTCCCATTCTGCCTCTCCGAAAGTGATCTCAGATTCGGTGAACAGGGAGCGGTCGACATATGCCGGATCGACACTCTCCGACTTGTCCTCGGCCGCCACAAAAAACAGGCCGGCGACTTCGCCATTTGCACGATATGTCATCTGCGCATTAAGCGAGGTCAGTTCAAAATCCAGGCGAGTTGTCACCAGCGTGTACGGGGGCTGATCTATGGTATGAGGAGTGCCGATGTTCCGGAGTTCGCCTACCTGCTGCGGGATGGATATCCAGAGCCGCTCCAACTGTGCTGCCGACAACTGGCTTGCCATCGTGGAATCAAATGTTGAGACGGCTTCCGTGAACTTGCCGTCGCGAAGCTGTTGCAGAAACACGAGCGCTTGCTCGCCTGCGGTTCCGGTCGAGTCTGTCCACCCGGCAGTTGGCAACATCAATAGGGCCAGGATAATGGCGGCCAGACAAGTGAGCAATCGCGGCATACTACATTCCTCCAGGTTATCCGCTCAGGCAGTTAACACCAATATATACTCCCCCCCCACCCATGTATTCATGCAATACCCGGATAAAACAACCACTTTCCCGGCGTGAGGCGGGGCGGGAACAAAAAAACAACTTTCCTCCGGCGAGAATCTCATTACCTTTCACGCCGAGAGACCACAACCGGCGAGAAACTGGAATAAGTATGGCCCAAAAAAACAAAATCAAGCGAGTCAAACCGCAACTCCTCAAGGGGTTCCGGGACTATCCGCCCGATCAGCAACTGGCCCGGGAGAGTATGCTGACCCGGATACGGACCGTGTTCGAGCGTATGGGTTTTCTTCCCCTGCAGACGCCGTCGCTCGAATCGGCCGATGTCCTTCTCGGATCCCATTACTCCGAGGATTCGCTGGCCGAGCTGTTTGGATTTACCGGTCCCGACGAAGTTGATATGGCACTGCGGTATGAATTCACCCTCTCGCTGGCCCGCTATGTGGCATCGCAACCCAATCTCGCGCTGCCTTTCCGACGGTACCAGTACGGAAATGTGTGGCGAGTGGACAAGCCCGGCCCCGGACGGTTCCGGGAGTTTATGCAGTTTGATATTGATATCGTGGGTACCCGTAACACGCTGGCCGATGCCGAGATCCTTGCCACGATGGTCTCAACTTTTGAGGAACTGGGGATTGAGCGGTTCAGAGTGCGTTATTCGAACCGCAAGATTCTCAACGGCCTGGTAGAATGGGCTGGTATTCCCGCTGATCGGGGACCCGATGTCATGCGGGTGATTGACAAACTCGAAAAACAGGGGAAAGAGGCCGTGCTGCTGGAATTGGGCTCCGGCCGTACAGATACTTCGGGAGACAGAATCCCCGGTCTGGATCTTTCCGAGAGTCAAATCGGGGCCATGGAGGAATTCCTCGATATGGCTGTGCTGGGCTCCGATGACCCGTTGGCGGCGGCCGAAACACTGTTGGGGGATATGCCTGCCTCGCAGGAGGGTATCGATGAACTCCGCCAGATCGCCGGCCATCTGGCCCATCTCGAGGTCAACCCGGATCATGTGGGCGTGGATCTGACTATCGTCCGCGGTCTCGGCTATTACACCGGGCCGGTGTATGAAACGACCCTGCTCGACCTGCCAGATTACGGCTCAGTGTTTTCCGGTGGTCGCTATGACAACCTGGTCGATCGCTTCCAGAGTCAGTCGGTGCCGGCGGTTGGGTCGTCTATTGGCGTTGACCGTTTGCTGGCGGCGTTGATTGCGCTGGAAAAAATCAAGCTGCCCCGAGCGACGTCCCGTGCCCTGGTGACGGTTATGGATCGCCAGCGGTTGCCCGATTATCTTGCCATTCTGAAAGAGCTGCGGGCTAATGGAATACCCTCGGAGATCTTTGTGGGCGACACTAAGAACCTCACTAAACAGATTAAATACGGCGACAAAGTCGGTATCCCATTTGCGGTTATCGCCGGGTCTGATGAGTTTGATGCCGGTCAGGTGACAGTCAAAAACATGCTGGCCGGAGCCGACGTGGCGGCGGAAACTTCCGACCGAGAGGAATGGCTGAAGGCTGAGGGCTTTCAGGAAACTATCAAGCGGACGGATCTCGTGGCCTATCTAAAGAAGCATCTGGGACAGCCGTGAGATCGGCCTGAGCTACTGCGTTTGACTTACGTCAATGCGTATCACCTGCGTGGAGTTGTTTATTGCCGGGAGAGAAGTTTAGGCGGCAAGGTGATGACATGCAGGCGACCACGGCAACCAATATAAGAAGTCCCAAACCGGTCAAGAACCGGGCCACGAAAGTTCAGACACTCCGGTTTTATGCCCAGCTCGGTGCCCTGGCCCTGAATGTCTGGATAGGCGTCCAATTCTACCTGTTTGTACAGTATGTCCGCAGTGGCGATGCCGCTCAGGCGATCAGCCGTCCTCCGGGTGTGGAAGGTTGGCTGCCAATCGGCTCGCTGGTTTCGTTGCGTTACTGGTGGGAATCGGGCATCCTCAACGAGATCCACCCCTCGGGTGCCATCATTCTGCTGGTGGTTCTGGTTTCGGCCCTGTTATTCCGCAAAGCGTTTTGCTCCTGGGTATGTCCGGTGGGCTTTTTCTCGGAGATCCTGGGTGACTTTGCCGACAAAACCTACCGCCGACGGCTCAGACTCCCGCGCTGGCTGGATTACCCGCTGCGCGGCATCAAATACCTGCTGCTGGCGTTTTTCTTCTGGGCAATCCTTATCCAGATGACACCCGAAAGCATCAAGGCCTTTGTGTATTCCGACTACAATGTCGTCTCGGACATTCTTATGCTGCGTTTCTTCACCGACATCAGCACCTTTTCACTGGCGGTGATTGGCGGTTTGTTTGTCCTGTCGCTGATTATCCGGGGGTTCTGGTGTCGCTATCTCTGCCCCTACGGAGCCCTGGTAGGCCTGCTGGGGCTGCTTTCGCCGACCCGTATCAAACGCAATGTGAAGACCTGCATAGACTGCACTGCCTGCGCCAAAGTGTGCCCGTCGTTTATCAAGGTCGATCAGATCAAGTCGGTCAACTCCGATGAGTGTACCGGCTGCATGGCCTGTGTTGATGCCTGCCCGGTGGACCGGACGCTGGAAGTGAAAGTTGGAAACCTCAAGTCGCCGGTGCCGGTTATACGATGGGCGGCGGTTGTGCTGATTTTCTTCTGGGGAACGCTGGCGGTCGCCAAATTCTGGGGACCTTGGGAGAACTCGGTCAGCGATCAGCAGTACATGGAACGTGTGCATCAGGCCGACCGGGGCGAATATGTCCATCCGTAGTTTACACCAAACAGACAGGAAGAATAATGCGATCAGTTTTCGACGTTTACGCGCACGAGTACGATCTGATAACCAACGCTGCCGCTCGGGAGGCATATCACTCAAAGGAAGTGGCGGCCATCGTCGAAAAACTGGCCCCGAGCTCTGTGCTGGATGCGGGCTGTGCGACCGGGCTGACCTCGCTCCTGTTTGCCCGCCTGGGAATTCCAACGACCGGACTTGATCGCTCCCGCAGCATCATCAACATCGCCCGTGACCGCTACAAAGACTCGCCGCTGCCGCTGACTTTCCGCACCGGAAACTTCGAGAGGCTTCCCAAATCCCTGCATAACAAGTTTGATTTGGTTGTCTGCCTGGCAAACGCCATCAGCGGTGTAGGCACCAGAGCGAATCTGCGCAAAGCCCTCAAAGGCTTTTACGATGTCCTGCGGCCCGGTGGCCATTTGCTGGTTCAGGCGCTCAACTATGCTGCTATCAAAGACGGGGCGATCATGCCGATCAAGGCCACTCGCAACGGTGATATCGTGTATTTGCGGTATTCGCGACGGCGCGGGAAGGCCTTTGAGCTGTATGTCATCCGCCTGGACCTCTCCAACGAATCGATCTCGTTCGAGCCGTTTTGTGCCGAGTTTGACAACTTCACGGTCGACGAAATCACATCGGCGGTCAGGGCAACAGGCTTTGATGACATCCGCAAAACCTCGGACCTGTACCTGAAAAGGCGCTTTGGCACCCGTTCACGCGACCTGGTTCTGCAGGTGCGGCGGCCCCTTTCGGGGGACAGACTGGAGCAAAACGCCCGGTTGGTCGATACACAGGGTAGACCGATAGCAAAACACAAGGGGACTATATGATCGGGCTTGTCAGCGCGATGGAAGAGGAACTGACGCTTTTCCGTCGGCATCTTACCGGCGAATCAACAGTCAAACATTGCGGCCTGGATTTCCATTTCGGCCGTTTGGAAGGGCGCGAGGTCGCCATGGTGCGTTGCGGTGTGGGCAAGGTCAACGCGGCCATCGCAACCCAGTTACTGGTGGATCGCTTTAATGCCGAGTCGATTGTATTCACCGGCCTGGCCGGGACGCTTGTGCCCTATCTGAATCGTGGCGATATTGTGATTTCGAGTTCGGTAGTCCAGCACGATGTCGACCTGTCGGCGTTCGGACGGCGGGTGGGGGAACTACCCGATCTGGCCCGGGCTGTCGATGCCGACCAGCGGCTCGTTCATGCCGCCGCCGGCGTATGCGAGAGAGTGATTGCCGATGACCCTGAACGCAAAATGGTCGTGGGGACCATCGCCTCGGGCGATTCGTTTGTCGCCGATCCGGAGAAAATCCGCTGGCTTCAGGCCGAATTCGGAGCTGTCGCGGTCGAAATGGAAGGCGGCGCGGTGGGACAGGTCTGCCGCATGAGCAAGATCCCCTTTGTGGTTATTCGTGTCATTTCCGACGGCGGCGGCGACGGGGCCGCCGGGGAGTTTATCATGTTTCTCGATCAGGCCTCCGAGCTGTCGTTTCGAATCGTCTCGAGTCTTATCTCCGGGCAGATCGAAACGGCTCCCCGGTAGACCTGTGGTCAACCACCAATAAAGATTGACACGCCGTCCGCGCGGCGTATTTTCATTCTCATGATCAAACGCATACTGTTTCCTTTGGTGTTTTGCCTCGGCCTGATCGGCGGAAGCCTGTCGGCCCAGGAAAACCGATCCGTCAAAGCCTCCCAGTCCATACAGGACTTTCGGGTCCCCGGCGAAATCCGGGTCTGGTCGTTTTTTGCCCAGAATCAGACATTCGGACGGTTGACCTCGACTGTCAAGGGGCGTACATCGGTCGACGGCGTTGACGGTCTTATATTCGACGAACACCTGCAGATTGATTATACCCGCCTCAATCAGGATCGTCAGGTGGATGTTAAGTCGGAATTGTCGCTCGCCAATACGGGATTCTATCTGGGTAACCGCACGGTGTTTGGACCCGAGGATGCGGCCGACAGATTGGATCTCAGGCGCGACGGCAACCGGCTCAAGGGATCCTACACGCGCGGCGGCCGCAAGTTTGATCACACGGTGGAGTATCCCGTCAAGCGACTGGCTTGGGAACCGAATTTCGTGGACCAACTCGAGGTGTGGTTGGCCATGCAGGATCTCACGGTGGGCGATACCCTGGTTGATACGCTGTGGTCGCCGCACACGATGATCGAAACGAAGGTTGCGGGCAAGATATTCCACTGGATGTGGCAGGAGATTTACAAGGGCAAAATCGACTCGGTGTTTATCATTCGGCTCTACGAACCTCAGGACTACCAGCTGTATTTCACAAAAGACAAAAAGCTCCTCCGGGTCGATTTCATCAATCAGAATATGCGCGTGTTTCAGGATGTGATAATCCCGCCGAAAGGAACTGCGGCTGCAGCAACCGATTCGCAGGTGAAACCAGCCGCTCCTGTCAAGCCGGAGATATCTGCTCGACGCCTGTTCCTGAAATCGCCGCACTACGTAGCCTTTGTGGTGATAGCGGGACTCGGCCTGCTGTTCCTGGCCCGTCGGGGATTCCGCTGGCTCGATGCCTACATCCATCTTGTCGCCGGTGCGGCGCTGGGCGTGCTCATGCTGCCGTTTGTCCAGGTGCCGATTCAGGAGTGGGTTGTCCAGTCGGTCGTGATTCCCAAAATCACCGGAGGAGAGTCCCTGTTTGTATGGGGCATGTTGCCCGCCCTGATCGCCGCGGCAATCCAGATGGCAGCCGTGTTTGGGGGCCTGTATGCCGTCCTTGCCTGGCGGAACCCCAAAGACTATCGCATCCCGGCCCTGGGCGCATTCCTTGGCGCCGGTTTTGCCCTGACCGAGGCATTCTGGGTTTCCGGCCTGGTGATTCATCAGTTGATCACCTGGGCCTTGCTTGAGCGGGCCTGCTTCATCCTGTTCCATGTAGCGTCGGGATTTCTGCTGGGCCGCGCCATCAAGGTGGGCGGACAGCAACGCATGGTCGGTACCGCCGTGGGGCTGTTGCTGGCCAACGGCCTGCTCCGCTATGCGCCGGTGCTGGTTCAGGGACAGGTAGTTGATGTTGAACTCATGCACTTCCTGATGGTTTTTGCGGTTCTGCTGGTGCTGGGAATCTGCATTCTGCAGCCGAAAGAGGGCCGGGAGCCCGCAAAGATAGTCGAAGAGTGAACCGCCGGTTTGAGGTTGACAGGGCGGTTGGCCTGGACTACCTTTTTGCCTGTTTTGTGGGTGCGGACACCCCGATAAGGCATTGCTGTTTCACCGCTTGATAAAACTACGGTACGATACACGACATGGCAGATAACTTTGCATACGCCGGTATTGATATCGGCGGCACCAACATCAAGTACGGTCTGGTCGACCCCAAAGGCCGGATCATCCACAAAGAACAACGCCCCACTATGGTTGAAAAAGGTGCTGAGCCGCTCATGCACCTGGTGACCAATATCGCCGAATCACTTCTGTTCCAGGCGGCCGAGGAAGAACTCGAAGTCCGCTGGCTGGGGGTGGGCACTCCCGGGGCGGTGGACTCCAACTCCGGAGTTGTCGTGGGGCCGTCGCCCAATATCGGTGGCTGGCAGGGCATGAAGATACGCGAGATCCTGCAGGACCGGATCAATATGCCGGTGTATGTCGACAACGATGTCAACTGTGTGGGACTGGCCGAATCCCGGTTCGGCGCCGCCGTGGGATATCCGTCGGCGGTGTGCCTGGCTATCGGCACCGGGATCGGCGGGGCGATTCTTTTCGACGGTAAACTCTGGCGCGGCGCAACCCACACGGCCGGGGAAATCGGTCATGTTGTGATCGACCCCGAGGGTCCCAAATGCGGCTGCGGCAATAACGGCTGCCTGGAGGCCATCTGTTCGTCGTCGGCAATACTGACCCGGACCCGCAAAAAGCTCAAGGGCGGGCTGACGACGGTGTTTGCCGATGTACTCGACGGTGACATCGAAAACCTCAATGTAAAAAAGCTGTTCGCGGCGGTTCGCAAAGGTGATGAGGTCGCCCGCGAGGTGATCAACGAAACGGCCGAACTGCTGGGGATTGGGCTGGCCGGGGTCGTGAATCTTTTGAATCCGCATATCGTAGTGATAGGGGGCGGGATTGCCGATGGCGGCGGCGGATTTATTGAGGCCGTGACCGCAGAAATTCGGAAACGCGCCTTTGACACGGCGGTAGAAAGCTTGAGAATCGCCAAAGCCGCGCTGGGCAATGATGCCGGGTTTATCGGCGCGGGAATTCTCGGCGACGACAAATAGAGCGAAAAGCAGGAGGTCGACGGTGGAAATCAAAGGCTCCGAATGGACATTTAACGCGGCCAAGTGGCACGGATATGTATTGTCCGTAATGTTTTTGCTGTACGGCGGCGTGAAGATTATCCTCGGCTTCCTGGATCACAACACCGAGAATGTTGCGGCGCATGTGGTGTTCCTGGCGGTCGGGGCGGCCTTGTTGACAATCTGTATCGGCTATCGCGACGGCAAGGGGTGGGGCTGGTACGGCCTGATCGGGCTGAACGGTCTGGTGATTATTCTGGCTGCGGTCGGCTATCAGAGCGGCCTGAATCTGGTACTGATGGTGCTGTCCGCGGGCGCGCTGGCGGCGCTGCTGGCCCCGACAACACGGGAGCGGGTATTTGGGCGGGGTTGATCAAGATTACTGTTGACATCTATCGGAAACGGCTTAAATTGCCGAAACTTTGATGAAAATCTTGATGGCGCCCTAGCTCAGTTGGTAGAGCAACGGACTGAAAATCCGTGTGTCCCCAGTTCAATTCTGGGGGGCGCCACTTTTTTGAACCGGCACAGGCCGGTTTTTTTGTGGGTGGGAGTGGTTGGTTGCCGATTTGTCATCATGCCGGATGGCACGGTAGCCCTTCATTCATGATGGGATAAACCAATTGCAGTTCGGCCACGTCACGGTGGCCCATCATTCATGATGGGATAGACAAGAACATCCCTCATGATTCCAGACCATCGATCTCAAGAAATACACTCTCGACCCCCTGATACCAGTTGTAGCTCGACCATGGCCAGTCGCCCGGACCGGCAACCAGTCCCTTATTCACCGGATTATTGTGACAGTACTGAATCTTCTCAAGCACGGTTTCACGATCTCGGCAGTTGTGATCGTAGCATCGTCTCTGCCATACAGCCGGTCGACCATCCATACGAGTGCTTATGTCCTCCCGCGAGCGAATGATTCGGTACGCACTGCGCCCCTTCATTTGCCCTATCAAAACGCCAAGTCTGAGTCCGTCGGGTGGGAGAAGAACGAGATGTACGTGGTCCGGCATGATAACATATCCAAGAATGCGAACTCCGTGGTCCTTGCGAAGACGCAGCAGTTGACCCCGAAGGTTCATCACACTTGTTCTGTCCTGTAGATACCCGCGTCGCTCGTAGCAGGAAAAGGTGATGAATCTTGCTGTGCCAAGATTGTCGTAGTGGCGAAGGCGCGGCATGAGGGAAGGTTGGATTGCGGCTGTGGGTGTGTCAATCACATTCAGTCTTCCCATCATAAATGATGGGCCACCGATAGTGGGTGATAGGGTGCCATCGAGCTTGTTGGACGATCTGCCATCCCACAACTGAAGTCGTTGGGCACCCTGCCAGGAAGACAAGTCAAAACCCGGCCGGGCAAGCCGGCCGGGCCACACATGTTCTGTTGTTCCCCCTCAAACAAGTTTGAGGGGGCCACCCAGCGGATTCGCGCGGAGAGTAGCCACGCAGCCTCTGAGAATCCTGCTCAAATCCGCCTATGGCGGAAGCAGGCTACCCAAAGAGAACGATCAGTCAATCATCCCTAAAATATCTCTATCCCGGCTGCGGCGCTCATCTTGATCTGCGCATTAATCTCCATCTGTATGCCGCGCGTCGCACTCGGGCCGATAGTCACCTGCTCCAGAGCGTTGTGCACCAGCGTCTCCTTCGAATACACCGCCGCCGGAGCCTCAAAGTACGGACCCTCCAGCACCCACAACGTATCACCGGCCGGCATCAGCCAGAACGCATTGCCAAACGATGTATACGCATTGGCAAACGATCCGTAGTCGGCACACAATCGCACCGCCGTGAAACTCCAGTCGGTATGGTTCGAGAACATGAACTTCGCCGTCAGCGAATCGATGTGGCTCAACTCAGCACGATTGCCAATCACCGATTGAAACGCCTGATACGGCGGCAGTACAGTAATGGTCGTACAACACGGCAGGCCGCAGGTTGAAACATCAAACGCGCAGGAACTATAGTGCATGATCGAGTTGAAGTCATACCGACCCCACCAGTGCCCGGCACCGTCGTGACGCTCAAAGTTGTGATCCATGTCGGTTTCAATATTGTCCCAGTTGATCTGCACGTACGTGTCCCTGTCAGGGCGCGACTGCTCGTGATAAAAACCCATCGCATGGAACAATTCGTGCGCAATAGTGATGCGATTCCACGACGCGATCTTGACGTCCTGGCGGCCACCTATGGGACCAATGAAGGAACTATTGGACGATGAGTCGGCGATGATGCGAATGTAGTCCTCCTGCGAGCCACGCGGAACAAAGTCAATGTCGCACACCCGTTCCCACGTAGCAATCGCCGTCAGGGCAGTCGCCTGCCGGGCAGCATCAACATTACTGGAAAACGTATACGGGATAGTCATGCCCGGCCAGAAATTGCTGGACCAGCAGGTTTTGGAGTCCCGGTTGTCGTACCACTCCTGCGTCACTATGATATCACCCTCAATGATCCGATAGGGGCGGGGCGGGTCCAGCGGCTCCACGTCGAACTTGTGCAAAGCGTCGGCTTCCTCACCTTCGACCGCCACGGCGACCGACGGAACCATCGCCAGGAACAAGATACCGCACAGGACTGCGCCGAAGAGCACTCGCATGTACTTTTCAAGTCTCATCTCAGCCGTCCTTACTGCAACGTGACGAGTACGAGGATCAATCCCGTCTCGCCCTGGGCCAGAGGTTCCATTGCCTTACCCAGGATCGCTCCCTGAGCGCGCGCGTAGTCATCGACTTTCATCGCATAGCCGGGGACATCCGAGGTCGTCAAGAGGTCGCCGGGGGAGATGGCGCCGTTTGAGGTCTCAGCGTAACAATACACCCGTCCCGCCAGAGCGACATCGTGATCAAACCCCTGCGTGCCCAGCCGCACTCCGGACCCGAGTCCGTTGGCGCCGGCCACGATGCCGGCCACCCTGGTGTCATACGCTTCATCGGCCAGGGCCAGTTGGCCCGGGTTGTCCGTGTCAATCGCCAGGACCATGCCGGGCTTGATCTCCCGGTCTCCGGAGACGTTAAAGCCTTCCGCGTAGTCCAGACCTTCGCCCAATTCCATGACCGCTGCGCCGGTGCCGCGGGACAGGATTTGTACGTTGCCCCGGAAGGTGGCGGCCCGTCCCGAGGTTCCTCCGATGGCGTAGATGCCGGTGCCGTACAGCCCGGTCGCCTGGGCATACACACCGTATCCCTGGGAACCGGAACAGTCACCGACTACGCCTCGTCCATATCCACTGGCGGACGAAAACCAGCCGCCCCGACCCGCCGCAGTGGAACCGTCATCGAGCGACTCGCCCCGGACCGCCCGACCGTTGCTGCCGTGTGACACGGCATGGACTGCTATCGCCGTGCTGACAAAGGATTCTCCCTTGACACCGGTGCCCACGCTGGCGGTTTCACCAGCCTTGCCGTACACGCCGATCGAGTACGCCGTGTTGGCGCCCTCGCCAAGCACGCCGATACTGCTGATCTCGTCGGCTGCCGTGCCCCTGACACCGGTGAGGCCGCGTCCAATCACACCGTGGCCACCGGGATCATTGTCGCCCACCCCCAGCACGCCGGTACCCGTGGATGCCCGGCCGTACACGCCTACCGGGTAACCGGGATACCCGACTCCGGCAAAACCAGTGACGCCATAACAGGAGTCACCGCCCGTCATGATGTAGCTGTTACCGACAATGGCATGATCCAGCATGGTTGCTACAACAAACTGAGCGTCATCCGGGGTGACATCGCCAATGCCCACATGTCCCTCGGGGGTGATAGTCATCGCGACGGTGTTATCATACGGGTGAGGGCTGGCGCCAAAAGTCAGCCGCAGGCGGTTGCCGGCCCCGCTGGTCTGACGGGCGAAGCCCCACTTGTTGACAAGTTCTCCGGTGGTGCCGTCGACCTCGGCCAGGCTCAACGCCGAGCCGGCCGAACCGGCCGAGTTGCTGTACAACCCCATGACCGCGTCCTGGTCCTCAACCACAATGTCATCGAATGAGATCGCGCCGGCGACCATGTTCTGGCTTTCACCCTGGATATGCAAATGCGCTAGAGCGACATCGGTGCCAAGCGCCAGGTAGCCGTTGTTTTGCAGGCGGGCATGTTCCTCGAATGTTGTGCCATTCCACTCGCCAAGCTGCAGATGTTCACCGGTCTGCCAGCAGATGTCGCGGGCGCCGTCCTGCAGATACAGAGTGGGGAAGTCGGCGTCATCGGTCTGCACATGCAGTTTCCCCAGCGGTGTGGTCGCGCCCAGGACGACCCGATCGGTCAGCGTTTGCTGGCGAACCACGTCGCCGAGATCGGTCCAGCCCCCGGCTGTGCCCGTTGTCCCCTCAAGGTCATCGGCCGGAATCCAGGCCGTGTCTTTGTCGCTCCATTTCAGCACCTGGCCATCGGCCGTGCCGCCGCGTCCGAGATCCGCCAGCGAGATGCCGCCATCGGCGATTTCAGTGCTGTCTATCGAACCTGGGGAGACACTGGCCGCCAGGGCCGAATCGGCTACCAGCGCCCTGAGTGCGTATACCACACTGACCATGGGCAACGGCGGCAGCATTTCGGGGTCGGAGCCGACCGCGACAGTCAGGCCGTGCATGGCGCCGTCAAAAAACGATTCCGGCAGATCCTTCTCTGAACCGAGCAGAACCGAAAACATGCCATCGGTGACAACCACATTCTCCTGGGTTTCCTCCCACAGAATATTCACACCGGTGGTGTCCGTGTATACGGAGAATGTCAGGTTAACCGTGGTATCCAGAGGAATCCCGGTAGCGCCGGTGAGGCGCCCCTGGTACGATACCAGTTTCGGTACATCGGCCGCCGCTGAGCAGACCAGAAACAGAACGGCCAGAGTTACAACAATCAAGCGCGAGACTAACATACAAACTCTCCCCAATTATATATCACGTATCACTTTCGTCGTGTCCAAACATCGGTGCCGCCGGAATGATGCCCGCGTATGGGCACAAAGCGCGGCGGTTCGATGAAATCGATAATGTATATGTCTGTTAGAGCCTTCAACCAGATTGTACTATTGTCGGTCGAAGTCACCGGAGGATAAAGTAATCGCCCGATATGGAAAAAAAGGAATTTTGGGTCATTTTGTCAAGATTAGATGCAACCCGCTTGAGCCGAGTGACTGCGGCCGTATGACCCTACGTCAGCCGTTGACGTCGGAGCTGGACCCAGCGTCCATTGGAGACGGCGGCTATTCCTCGGTGCAGGTGAGGATCTCGGTGTTGACCGTTTCGGTGCGCAGGGTGGGATAGTCAATGGTGGGATTGAGCAGCCACATACCGCCGTCCTCCACCAGCTCGACCTCCAGGTAGGAGTTGCTCGATTCCAGCTCGACCGACACACACTGCGGCGGGTCATCGGGGATGTTCACCGTCCGATTGCCCGATCCCTCGAGATAGGTCCCGGCAAAATCGCCCGACCAGTTGCCGTTTGAACGGACTTCAACTTTGGCGTCGATTGAACAACCGGCGATAAACAAAGACCCCGCCAGCAGTACCAGCAATATGCCACGTCGTGCAGTCACGAGCAGTCCTCACTCTTCGAACGTTTTTGCCCGGTTCAGTATAAGGTTTTACGCCGGAGAATCAAGTTTGGAGCCACACCCGCCACAGGCTTTAATGTTTTTGGATAAATTAGTGATAGAGATAACTGCCCGGATTTCCACCCCGTCCGGGGTGTAATCGATCCCAGTAATCTCGCACTGTGCGTTGTGCCGGTTATCCTGTATCCCCAGATAGGCGGCTACCGCGGACTGAATGGTAATCAGGTGCTTGAGCCGAAGGAACTCCCGGTTGGGGCTGTGGGGGTCGGCATCGGGCGGCTCCGCTGGGGGGCGAAACTCCAGTACCTCGTTGATGGACTTATACTTGACCCAGTCACGAATAAGCCCGCGCCCGGCCACTTTGCCGCCGCAGGTGACTTTGCTCAGCTCGTAGCCTACCACCCGTTCGTCGGAATCGAGCCTCAGGCAGAGATGTTCGGTTATATCATTACATGGCATCATAAGAGGATATATGTTATCCTGTTTGTGTCAAGTGTAAAGGCGGGTGAGGGCGCGGTCGTGTCGGCTTTGGGGCAGGGGTTGTCAGCGGCGGGAAATTTTTGTATATTTGATCACGCCGTCAACTTTGTTGACGACTCTGAATTTCGGAACGACACACTCCCGCCCTGTGCGGGGAGCGTGCCTCAAGAAAGGATGACGCAGTGATTTCAGGTATAGAAGAAAAAGTACATCCGGAAAAGTGGATCATTCCGGATCGAGTTCGGAAACTCTCGACCTCGATAATCCGTGAGATTCTCAAGTTCTCTTCACAGCCCGGCGTGATTTCATTTGCCGGCGGGCTTCCGGCGCCCGAGTTGTTTCCGCTGGATATCATGAAGAAGGTGACCGCCGATGTAATCGAAAAGCACGGTGCGGCCAGCATGCAGTACTCACTTTCGCAGGGCATCATACAGCTTCGCGAAGTGATTGCTGAGCGGGCCTCACGTCTGGGATCGCCGAGCGGTCCCGAAAACATTCTGATTACGTCCGGTTCACAGCAGGGCATCGAGATGCTCGCCCGGGCCTTCATTGATCCGGGAGACTACATCCTCACCGAATTGCCGACCTATGTGGGAGCTCTTCAGGCCTTCAATTTCTATCAGGCCAGGTATGTGACGGTGGATATGGACAGCGAGGGGATGCTGATCGATCAGGTTGAGGAAAGGATCAAAACGTTCCACCCGAAACTGATCTACACCGTGTCCAACTTCCAGAATCCTACCGGTATCACCATGTCACTGGAACGTCGCGAGCAACTCGTCGAACTGGCTGCCGCGTACGATATTCCGCTGGTCGATGACAACCCGTACGGCGATGTCCGGTTTTCGGGCACGCCGCTGCCGATGTTGAAATCGCTCGGGGGAGACGGCGTGGTTGAGTTGGGGACATTTTCCAAAACATTCGCTCCCGGTTTGCGTGTAGCCTGGATGAACGCCCCGGCGGACATCATCAAGACATTTGAAAAGGTAAAACAGGCGTCGGATCTGCACACCAGCACGTTTTGCCAGTTTGTCCTGTACGAGTTCATCTCCCAGGGGCACCTTGACACGCAGATTGAGCGTATCAAGAAGGACTATATGGCAAAACGCGATATCATGCTCGGGGCGCTGGAAGAGCACTTCCCCGAAGGCATCACCTGGACTCGTCCCCAGGGCGGCCTGTTCCTCTGGGTTGAGCTGCCGAAGCACATGTCGGCCAAGGATCTGCTGGACAAGGCAGTTGAGTTGAAGGTTGCTTACGTGTACGGCACGCCGTTCTTCCCGAACGGTGGCGGCGACAATACCATGCGACTGAATTTCTCCAATGCCAGCCCCGAGGGTCTCGTGGAAGGGGTCAAACGTCTTGGGAAGCTCTTCAAGGACAATTTGTAGACTGGTGAACATCGAAAACCCGCCCCCCGGGCGGGTTTTTTATTGCCCGGATGCGATCGACAGGCTTTATACTGCCAACTATGAAAATACTGTTTCACAAATATCATGCGCTTGGCAACAGCTTCCTGGTAGTGATGCGCAGCGAAAATCGTATCACGGCTCAGCGTTTGCCCGATCTGGCCCAGGCTATTTGCGATCCATCGTCCGGCGTTGGCGGCGACGGTGTAGCGTTTCTCACGGCCAGTCGCAAAGCCCAGGCGAAAGTTGACATTTATAATGCCGATGGCAGCTGGGCGGAGAAATCCGGCAACGGCCTCAGGATATCAGCCCTGCATCTGGCGCTGCATCACGATGCGGGCCGGAAGATGGTGATGGAGACATCGACATCGCTCGACGAGGTGCGTATCGGCAAGCGCGTTGACACCGGGTACTTCGTGAGCTGCGATCTCGGCGTGCCGCAGTTTCAAACCAGCGCCGTTCCGGTGAGGAGCGAGCAGGAATTCCTGATCAACAGCCCGCTTAATTTCGGTCCGGTGGAACTGCCCGTCACCTGCCTTGCGGTAGGCAATCCGCACACCGTTATCGTCGTCAATGATTTTGATTTCGAGTGGCAGGAGTTGGGAGCGGAGATCGAGACCGCCGACGTGTTTCCCAATGGTACCAATGTTGAATTCGTGCGTCCCGTCAACCGGAGCAAAATCCGGGTGGCTGACTGGGAGCGGGGCGCCGGTGCCACCGGGTCGTCCGGCACCGGAGCCGCGGCGGCCGTTTGCGCCCTGGTCATGATGGGGCTGGTGAACCGTCAGTGCGAAGTTGTGTTTGAGACCGGCTCACTCACTGTCAACTGGCGCGACGATACGAATGTCGTAGAACTGACCGGACCGGTGCAATTCGTCATGGACGGAGAGTATGACTTCCGATCCTGAGCGGGATCAGCGTCCGACGGTCTTCATTCTGGACAACCACGATTCCTTCACCTTCAATCTCGTGCAGTATCTGGGCGAATTGGGCGCCCGTGTCACAACCGCACTCAACGATGAAATCTCAGTGGCTGAGGTACTCGCTCTGAGGGCCACTGGTATTGTGCTGTCGCCGGGGCCGGGTCGACCGGAACAGGCCGGTGTTCTCAATGATGTGGTCCGGGCAGCCGTCGGAGCAGTTCCCGTGCTGGGCGTCTGTTTGGGGCATCAGGCCATCGCTCAGGTCCACGGTGCTGAGCTGGATTACGCTCCGGAACTGATGCATGGCAAGACCTCAGACATCGAACACGATGGCACCGGGTTGTTCAGGGGAATCGGTTCGCCGTTGCGCGCTACACGATATCATTCCCTGGTGGTCAGGCCGGGAACTCTGACCGAGGAGTTCCGCGTCAACGCGCGAGTTGCCGACGGTTCGATAATGGCCTTCGAACACCGCCGGGAGCCGTTGTGGGGCGTACAGTTTCATCCTGAATCGATTCTCACGCCGGATGGCCGACAGATCCTGCGGAACTTCATTGATCTGGCTGCGGCCTGGACCGCCGGGCAATGATCTGCAACCAGACGTTGAGTATCCTTCGATAATTGCGTATGTTGTTATCCCTCTCTTGAGTCCGGGCAGACCCGGACGACGGCTACCACTGCGTCGGATTGTTTACTGGAGGCGGCATACTAGGGATGGCAAAGCGGCAGGACGGACAGGGCGACCGATCGGCATACGGTTTGCGGGCCAGAATTCATCGTGATCTGGCCGACTACGCCGCCAGTGTTCGGCTCTTTTCGCGCAATGCCCGCCTGTATCTTCTCGGTTCATTCCTGATCGGCATCAATTTCAGCGTATTTCAACTGCTGTTCAATTTGTATCTCAAAGAGCTGGGCTTTGTCGAGGGGGATATCGGCGTCATCAATTCCTTTCGTGCGGTGGGGATGACGGCGGTGGCCATTCCGGCCGCCATGCTGCTCAGTCGGATGCGTCTCAAACCTATCCTGCTGGTGAGCACTGTTTTGTTTGGCGTTTTTTCGGTAGTACTTACCTCGGTCGAGCATCTCGAATACCTGTTGGGTTTTGCGTTTCTGGCCGGCACGGCGTTTTCGTTCTACCGGGTCGCGGGAGGGCCGTTCTACATGCGCAACTCCACCCGAAGGGAACGTACGCATCTGTTTTCGTTCTCTTTTGCAACCCATCTGTTTGCGGGTATGGCGGGGTCGTTTGGGTCGGGCAACCTGGTGACCTTCCTGGGTGACGTCACCGGCGATATTGTGATTGGCTACCGCTACACGCTCTGGATCGGTATCGGAATCAGCCTGATCGCGTTGATTCCGTTTGCCCTGATCAAGGCGGCACCGCCATCGGCGGAGGAAAACCGCATATCCTTCAGCCTGGATCAGCTGAAACGAAGGGGGCGTTTTTACGTCAAAATCACGCTGGCCAACTTCCTGATTGGCTCCGGTGCCGGACTGATCATTCCGTTTCTGAATCTCTACTATCGCGACCGATTCAACCTGTCGCCGGATATGATTGGATTCTACTTCATTCTACTCTCACTGGGTATGCTCATCGGAACGCTCAGTGGTCCCTTTCTTACCAAGCGGCTGGGACTGGTGCGTACAATCGTGTGGACCCAACTGGCCTCGATGCCTTTCATGCTGGTGCTGTCATACAGCTACGCACTGGCGCTGGTGGTTCCGGCCTTTGTCATTCGCGGTGCGCTGATGAACATGGGCGTACCGATCAGCACGAACTTCGGAATGGAGCTTTCGGAGAAATCCGAGCAGGGTTTGGTTAACGCTCTGCTGATGGTTTCCTGGACCGGGTCCTGGATGTTTTCGGTGGCTCTGGGCGGACATTGTATTGAATCCTACGGGTACACGTTCACTTTCAATATCTCTATTGTCCTGTACATTCTGTCATCGCTTGTATACTGGTTTTTCTTCCGTGGTGTGGAGCGTCGGAATGTCGACGGTCCCGGCTGGCACATTCCAAAAGATGCGCACGCCTCGCGGATGTACTAAGACTCCGCCCCACTCCCGCATCGTCAACAATAGCAAAGGGTTGACGTCAAACAGCCGCCGCCGGGCGACGAGGATAATTATCGTTGCTCTTGGGCGGCGATTCTTAGATATTACAGGCTTATTGTAAACGAACGTTACAGGAAATATGGAAAAAGACAAGTACAAGAGCCTGTTTGCGCAAGCAACGGCACAGGCTTTCCGCAAGATATATCCGGATGTTGCGGGTGAGACCGATGAACTCACCGAGGTTGCCGTGTATGAGGCGCTGGCCAAGCCGAAAGACGCCTCGATGGGGCGGTTTGCTCTGCCGGTGTTCCGCTACGCCGGGTTGCTGAAAGACAAGCCCCCGGCAATTGCCGCCGTCATCGCCGTTGAGACAAACCGGCAACTCTCGTCGCTGGAGGGTGGTTCTTTGATGACCTGCGTGGCAACGGGAGGATTCCTCAACGCGCAGATTGATCCCGCCTCACTGGCCGGGGAGACGGTCCGCGAAGTGCTGTCCAAAGGAAACCGCTTTGGAGACAGCCCCGTCGGCCATGGGAAAACCTGCCTGGTGGAGTATTCATCGCCAAACATTGCCAAGCCGTTTGGAGTCGGACATCTTAGATCGACCGTTATCGGCAACTCCCTTCGCCTGATATTCAGGAAGCTGGGCTACAGTGTAGTGGGAATCAACTACCCCGGCGACTGGGGGACGCAATTCGGCAAAATGATTGTCGCTTTCCGCAAATGGGGCAGCGATGACACGCTCAAGGGCAATGCCGTCAAAAATTTGGTTGATCTCTACGTCCGTTTTCACAGTGAAGCTGAGGCAGACACGTCGCTCGAGGATGAAGCCCGCGATGCTTTCAAACAGCTTGAAACCGGTGACCCGGATGCCGTCAAGCTATGGGAGACATTCAAGAAAGTATCCTACGAAGAGTTTGAACGGGTCTACGATTTACTCGGCGTGGAATTCGACTGGGTCTACGGCGAGGCCGATCTCAACGATCGCATGGAACCGGTTATTGAACGACTGAGCAAAGCCGGACTGGCCGAGGAGTCCCAGGGTGCGTTGGTTGTGCATCTGCCCGAGGAAACCAATCTGCCGCCGCTGCTGCTGAGGAAATCCGATGGCGCTACGTTGTACGCCACCCGCGACCTGGCAGGTCTGGTGTATCGCTGGGAGAAGTATCATGGGTTTGATCAGTCGCTGTACGTGGTGAACAGCGCTCAGGCGGATCACTTCAGGCAGTGCTTCATGGTTATCGACATGCTCGAGAAAGCCGAGAAGCGCCCGGGGTCCGATCGCATGAGCGGACGGACTCGTCATGTCGAATTCGGCTGGGTTCGGTTCGGCGGCAAAACCATGTCGACTCGTCGCGGCAACACGGTGTTGCTGGAGGACGTGATCGGACAGGCTCGGGACCTGGTCAAGGAGAAGATCAAAGAAAAAAACCCCGCGCTGCCCACGATCGATGAAACCGCGCTTCACGTTGGTGTGGGTGCCGTACTGTTTTCACAGCTTTCGGTGCGCCGTCAGAAGGATGTTGACTTCCAATGGGAGGAAGTGCTGAGCTTTGAAGGTGAAACCGGCCCCTATCTGCAATACACCCACGCCCGCCTGTGCGCCCTCATGCGGCGGTTCGGTAAAGACATCACGGGTGAGGTGGATTGCTCCGTTCTCGTGGGGGCGGAAGAGCAGCGCGTGATCGAGCTGATCGCCGACTTTCCGGTGGTGCTGGCCAGTGCCGGCGAACAGTACGAGCCGTA
>JAHIVM010000051.1 GCA_018816665.1 Candidatus Zixiibacteriota bacterium | reverse complement strand
TCTCAAAAGCACGGATCAACCGGGTGCGGGTCGTTTTCGGCTCGATGATATCATCCACGTAACCGCGCGCCGCCGCCACAAACGGATTGGCGAACATCACGCGATATTCCTCCGTCTTTTTGGCCAGCTCCGCCTCGGGATCATCGGCAGCCTCAATATCCTTCTTGAAAATAATCTCCACCGCCCCCTTGGGGCCCATGACCGCGATTTCCGCCGACGGCCACGCGTAGTTCATATCACCGCGTACATGCTTGGAGTTCATAACATCGTATGCGCCGCCGTAAGCCTTGCGCGTAATGACCGTCACTTTCGGAACGGTTGCCTCACAGTAGGCATACAGTAGCTTGGCGCCGTTTTTGATAATGCCGCCGTGCTCCTGGACAACCCCCGGCATGAATCCCGGAACATCCTCGAATGTCAGGATCGGGATATTAAAACAGTCGCAGAACCGGATGAACCGTCCACCCTTGACCGAGGAATCAATATCCAGCACCCCCGCCATCACCGCGGGCTGGTTGGCAATGATGCCGATTGACCGTCCGCCCAAATGCGCAAAGCCAACCACGATGTTCTGGGCAAAATCCTCATGGACCTCGAAAAACGAACCGCGATCCACGACCGACTTGATGACATCCTTGATGTCGTACGGCTGATTGGGATTCTCCGGGACAATCGAGTTCAGACTTTCGTCCTCCCGATCGAGGGGATCGGTGCATTCCACGAACGGAGGTTCCTCCAGGTTGTTCTGCGGGATGTACTCCATCAGCCTTTTGATACGGGCGATGGCACCCGCCTCGGTGTTGGCCGCAAAATGCGACACTCCCGAGGTCCCCGCATGCACCATGGCGCCGCCCAGATCCTCCGAGGTCACCTGTTCGTGAGTCACGGTCTTCACCACGTTGGGTCCCGTGACAAACATGTACGATGACTCCTTCACCATGATCACGAAATCCGTAATGGCCGGGGAGTACACCGCGCCGCCCGCACAGGGGCCCAGAATGGCCGAAATCTGCGGCACCACACCCGAGGCCAGGGTGTTGAGCAGGAAGATATCGGCATAGCCACCCAGGGACACCACACCTTCCTGAATACGCGCGCCGCCTGAGTCGTTCAGCCCGATTACGGGCGCCCCGACCTTCATGGCCATCTTCATGATTTTGCAGATCTTTTCGGCATGCGCTTCCGACAACGACCCCCCGAATACCGTGAAGTCCTGTGAAAACACATACACCAGGCGACCGTGAATCTTGCCGCAGCCGGTGATGACGCCGTCGCCGAGGAATCGCTTTTTGTCCAGGCCAAAGTCCGACGATCGATGGGTGACGAACATATCGAACTCCTCGAAGGAATTCTGGTCCACCAGCAATTCGATCCGTTCCCGGGCGGTCAGTTTCTTTTTGGCGTGCTGGGCATCGATGCGTTTCTGGCCGCCACCGAGTCTGGCCTCGGCCCGCATCGTTTCAAGATGATCAAGTTTATCCTGTAGAGACAAGATGCTACCCTGTATGTCTGTAAAGTTACTGTATTTGCTCAGTCAATCGGACGGGCCACCAGGTGTTTGCCATCGGACTCCACCCGCGCCAGCGGCATGGTGACATCGTGATCAAACGCCATCACCACTCCCCTGTCGACAATGTCCGGCAGCACCCGGCGCTTGAACGCCATTGTATCCAGCGGATACAAATCGGTCGCCGGGACAAACGGTACCCGCAGGTGAGCCGCGCTGCAAAATATGTCGGCGTAGTAGACGACCTTCTGCCCCCCGGACTCGATCTCCAGTCCGAAATGGTCCATCGTATGCCCGCCGGTGCGCACCGCCCGGATGCCCGGAAACAGCTCCGTATCGCCGTCGATAAAATCAATCTGCCCGGCCTCGGCAAGCGGGCGTAACCGCTCGGGAACATACACCGCCGCCGTGCGTTCGTCGGGGTGCATCGCATTCTCCCATTCGCCCCGGCTGACAATGTAGCGGGCATTCGGGAAACGGGGCACATACTTGCCGTCCCGACGAATCACCGCTCCCCCGGCGTGATCGGTATGCAAATGCGTCAGGATTACCGTATCGATATCAGCAACCGTCAACCCGCGCTCGGTGAGCGAGGACTCCAGGCAGGACACACCGTCGGTACCGTAAATCTTCTTTTCCCGATCGGTGAGTGTGTCGCCCAGGCCGATATCGAAGATCATATGTTTCCCATGGGCTCTGAGAACGAACAGGTTGGTAACCATGGGAACCAGGTTGTTGTCGTCGGGGGCAAGCAACCGGCTCCACATCGACTTGGGAATCACCCCAAACATAGACCCTCCGTCGAGCCGGAATTGCTGCTCGACGAAGGGCTGTATTTCAAAATCACCGAAAATCATCAACGACCGATGACATTACCGGCGATGACGAGACGCTGAACCTCGGAGGTGCCCTCGTAAATCTCCAGTACCCGCTGATCACGGTACAGCTTCTCGATTACCGAGAACTCACCGATGTAGCCGTAACCGCCGTGGATCTGCATGGCTCTGTCCACACAGAAATTGGCGACTTCAGCCGAGAACAGCTTGGCCTGCGCGGCTTCCAGCGAGAACTTCTCACCGGCATCCTGCAACAACGCGGCCTTGTACGTCATCATGCGGGCCGCTTCCAGTTTCGTCGACATGTCGGCGATCATCCACTGGATGGCCTGCAGTTTCGCAATGGGAGCGCCAAACGCCACGCGCTTTTTGGCATAGGCAACCGACTCGTCCAGAGCCCGCTGCGCGATACCCACACCCTGCGCCGCCACACCGATCCGGGCGCCGTCGAGCGTCATCATCGCATACCGGAACCCCTTGCCGTACTCACCCATGAGGTTGGATATGGGCGCCCGGACGTCCTTGATCATGATACCGCCGGTGGTGGCCGCCCGCATACCCATCTTGTTTTTCAGGGTGCGTTTGTCCCATCCCGGCTGGTCGGTTTCCACGATGATCGCGGACATTTTCGGTTTGCCCTCAACCTTGCAGAACAACACCGCCAGATCGGCCACATCGCCGTGCATGATGAAAATCTTCTCGCCGTTAATGACAAATTCATCGCCGTCCTCCACCGCCGTGGTCGAGACATTGGCGGCGTCGGAACCCGCATTCGGCTCGGTAAGCACAAAGGCCGGGATACGCTTTCCGGACATGCAATCCGGCAGGTACTTCTTCTTCTGCTCGTCATTGGCAAAATACAGGATGGGATACGACGCAAGCTCACCCACCGCACACAGCAGACCAAAACCGGCATCGTGATAGCACAGTTCTTCGATCAGCGTGATGTACTCCAGGTTGGACTTGCCCTGGCCGCCGAATTCCTTCGGCGTGTTGTACCCGATGAAGCCGGCGGCTCCAAGCTTTTTGTACATGTCAAACGGGAAGTCGCGCGGCTCAGGCATGCGATCCCAATGCTCGGATACGGGATAGATTTCCTTCTCGGCGAAAATCTTGACCTCGTCTCGCACGGCCTGCTGTTTCGGGTCACTATTGTACGGCATGGTTCCTCCTAAACCTTTTCCTATAAAAACTGTGAGTCATTGCTACATTATCTGTTCATCGCGCCTGCGTTCGGCAACGGCCCGACGCAGGAACTGGATTACTTCTTCGGTCGGCGCACCGGGTGTAAACACTTTCGCCACCCCGAGCTGCTCGAGTTCCTCTTTGTCGTCGTCGGGAATAATCCCGCCGCCGAACAGGAACATGTCCGCCACCCCTTTGCTTTTCATTTCATCGAGGATGGCCGGGAACAACGTCATGTGCGCCCCGGAGAGAATAGACACCCCGATAGCGTCGACATCCTCCTGCATGGCGGCATCCACAATCATGGGCGGGGTCTGACGCAGCCCGGTGTAGATGACTTCCATTCCGGCATCGCGCAATGCGGCGGCGATAACCTTGATACCCCGGTCATGACCGTCAAGCCCCGGTTTTGCCAACAGAACTCTGATTTTCTTTTCCATACTACCCGTCTAACACGCCTGTGGTTTTGCGATACCCTCGGTGCGAATTCGGCCGGTCCTACGACACCTGCATCGCGGCCTGACTCTCAGACCACTCGCCCCATACTTCGCGCAGCACATCGCACATTTCACCCACCGAGACATACACTCGTGAACAATCCAGGATCGCCTCGAACGTGTTGCCGTCGCCGGCCGCCACCTCGCGCAGATGATTCAGCGTGGCCTTGACCTTTTCGGCATCGCGTTCGGCTTTGATCTTTTTGCAGAAAGCAACCTGCTCGACCTCGGCGTTTCTGTCTATCTTCAGAATCGGAATATCAATAGTCTCGTTTTCAGCCACGAAGTCATTCACGCCGACAATGACGCGGTCTTTCTTTTCCAGCTCCCGCTGGTGGGCATAAGCCGAACGGGCGATCTCCCGTTGCAGCCAGCCCTGTTCAATGCACTCCACCACGCCGCCGCGGTCATCGATTTCCGCAAAAATCTTCTCCGCCTCGGCCTCCATCTTGTCGGTCAGGGCCTCCACGAAATACGACCCGGCCAGCGGATCAACCGTATTGGCGGCCCCGGACTCGTATGCGATAATCTGCTGCGTGCGCAGGGCGATGGTCACGGCCTTTTCACTCGGCAAAGCCAGCGTTTCATCCATCGAGTTGGTATGCAGCGATTGTGTGCCGCCCAGCACTCCGGACATGGCCTGAAGCGCCACCCGCACGATATTGTTTTCGGGCTGCTGGGCGGTCAGGGAACAACCGGCAGTCTGAGTGTGGAAACGCAACAGCCAACTGCGGGGGTCTTTCGCACCGTACTTGTCACGCATACGCTTGGCATAAATGCGTCGTGCCGCCCGGTATTTGGCAATCTCTTCAAAGAAATCCGAGTGGGCATTGAAAAAGAACGACAGCCGGGGCGCGAAGTCATCGACATTCTGTCCGTCGGCAATGGCCGACTCAATATACTGGAAACCGTCGGCCAGCGTAAACGCCAGTTCCTGGACCGCCGTAGAACCGGCTTCGCGAATATGATAGCCCGAAATCGAGATAGTGTTCCACTGCGGCACATGTTTGGTGCAATAAGCCATCATGTCCGTGATGAGGCGGATCGACGGCAACGGTGGGAAAATATATTCTTTCTGGGCGATATACTCTTTGAGAATATCGTTCTGCAGTGTGCCCCGGACCTTGTCAAACGGCACACCCTGCTTTTCCGCAACCGCCAGGTACATCGCCAGCAGCATCGAGGCGGGCGAATTTATTGTCATCGAGGTAGACACTTTGTCCAGATCGATACCGCCGAAAATAATCTCCATATCAGCCAGCGTGTCCACCGCCACCCCGCATTTACCCACCTCGCCCAACGACCGGGAATGATCGGAATCGTAACCCATGAGGGTCGGCAGATCAAAGGCGGTCGACAAACCGGTGCCGCCCTCTTTTAGCAGGTAGTGGAATCGCTCGTTGGTCTGTCGGGGGGTGCCCATGCCGGCGAACTGCCGCATGGTCCAGAGGCGCGTACGATACATCGTGTGATGCGGACCGCGCGTATACGGGAATTCACCGGGCAAACCGATATGTTCCCAGTAGTATTTGTCCTGATCGGCACCGACCACTGAATCGGGCGTGTACAACTCATCGATATCAACGCCCGAGACCGTAAAGAACCGGGGCATCGATTTGCGACCCCGAGTCTTCTCAGCGGTCTTGTCCCATTCTTTCAGGCGTACCTTGAGGCGCGCCAGTAACGCTTTATCGAACATATGTTGTATTCTCCTGTTCAGATACGGCCTTTACCATAACACAAATATGCCCCAAAAGCAAGCGCTAAGGGCTTCCGACGGCTGCTCTGGGGTGCCGGTATGGCTCTGGACTACAACAAGTTAACAGCGGCGCCGGATTGTTGGGGCGGGACTTGACACTGAGCCTGTGATCCTCTCACACAAGACTCAAGTTGACAAAGCCGCATGGCGGTTGTTCTGTTTACGGACAATGGAAACCGTCACCCTCCCCCAGATCTGGCAGGATCACCGATCCGCGCTGTTGCGCATATTCTGTGTGGCCCTGGTGCTGCGTCTGTTCGTCTTTGCCGCCATGCTCGGCCAGATGGATCGCGACCAGATGGCCGGCGCCACTCCCGATGCCGGCCGGTATGTTGAGGCCGCCACTCACATCCTTGAAGAGGGCGACTTTCACACGGTAGGCGTGAACATTTTCGGCCCGGGATATCCGCTGTTCCTCGCCGGAACGGGCGGCCTGGTCACCTCGCACCCGGCTTTTCTCATCCTGGTTCAGATAATCCTCAGCGCCGTCGGATCAGCCGCTATAGCCGTCCTGGCTCTGCAAATAACCGGCAATCGGCGGGTCGCATGGACCGCGGCCCTGCTGAATGCGCTGTCCCTGGCCTCGGTTTTCCTGGCCAACGTATTGCTTTCCGATACCCTGTACTTCGCGACTACGCTTGTGGGAATGGTTCTGTTCATCCACGCACTCCACAAATGCTCGCTGGCCGGCTACATCGCCGCCGGCATTCTCCTCGCCGCGGCCGCGCTGACCCGCTCCGTAGGTATGTTTGTACCGTTGTTACTGATCGTCGCAGGCTATTGCGCCTGGCCGCGCACCCGGCCTCCATTACCCCGCAAGCGTATTCTTCCGGCCTTGATTCCGGGTTTCATAGTGCTGATAGTCGTGACCGGTTGGGCTCTCCGCCCGCGAGCACCAGAAGAGACCGCAATTCCCATGGCCGGAGCGATCGGTATCCAGAAAGCTGCCAGTCTGGTGCGCGCCGAAGTTGAGGGCATTTCGTATTCGGAGGCCCAGACCAGGTTTGCCGCCGAGGTTGACAGCCTGCGCATTGCGGAAAACCGCCATGTCAACCGCGTGTTTCCGGCGCATGCCCGTCTGACTCTGATGAATCTGCTCCTGGATCACCCGGCAACGACCACACATGTATTGCTCAAGAATATCCGTGACAATACCAACGACCCCTGGAATCTCGGCCCTATCGTGCTGCCGCAATGGAAAAACGAGATTTCCAATCTGGCCCGACGAATGGCCCGCACCGGCCTGAAGTACCGGGTGTCGCTCCTCGCCCTGATCGGTTTGATTATTATGCTGGTGCGCCGTCATTACCGCCCCGCCCTTGTGTTGACCTCGGTGTACGTCTACTATGCCGCGTTGTCGGGGTTCTCCCTCTGGCAGGGCAACCGCATTTTCTACCCCGGACAGATAAGCTGGGCGATTCTGTGTGCGGTGACGCTGGTCACGGGAGGGGAAGCAGGAATGCGAGGGGTGAGACAGATACTCGGTCGGCGGCGTCGCTCAGCGTGAGAACCGTCGATACAGCAGATCGCCCACGGCATAGGGGTTCGATTCACCGTCAACGATCGTCTGAACGGCGGCATCCAGCTCGGATTCATCCGCCAGGCTGTCAATGAATTCCTGCTGAAAACGATTCTTCAGGATAGCCAGGATCTTCTTGCGCAACTGAGTGTGACGATGCTTCTCGAATCGCCCGGACTTCCGGCAGAAGGCAACATGTTCGGCAACCTGCTGATACAACTTGTCGATATTGCCGCGATTGGTGGCCTGAGTTGAGAGGATGGGAATCGGCCAGGCACCTTCGATTGTGCGACGAGTGTCGAGCATCTGTTTGAGATCGGCGGCCAGACGGTCGGCGCCGGGACGATCGGCTTTGTTGATGCAGAAGATGTCGGCGATTTCCATCAACCCGGCTTTGAAGGTCTGAACGGCATCGCCCGACTCCGGCACGATGACCACGACCACCGTATCGCAGGAGTCGATGACATCAAGTTCCACCTGTCCTACACCCACCGTCTCGATCAGGGTGACATCAAACCCGAACGCATCATACACCACGGCCACGTTGTTGGTGGCGCTGGCCAGTCCGCCGGACGCCCCCCGGGTGGCCATGGAACGAAAATACGCCGAACCGTCCATGGGCAGATCCTGCACACGCACGCGGTCTCCAAGCAGGGCACCGCCGGTGAAGGGCGAAGTGGGATCAACCGCAATCATCCCCACTTTTTTCCCGTCGGCAAGAAACATGCGGGTGAGGCCGTTGACCAGTGTGGATTTGCCCGCCCCCGGTGGACCGGTCAACCCGATACGAAGGGAATGACCGGCGTACTCATACAACCGCCCCAGCAGATCCTGGTACCCGTTCTCGCGGTTTTCCACATAGGATACAATGCGAGAGAGGGCCCGAACATCGCCCTTGAGGAATCTCTCCAGAACCGTCATGGCTTACCGGTACCCGGTGGTCATCTCCCCTACGGTCAGTTTGATATCGCGAAGACGCATCTGGATGCGGGTGATGCCGTTATACGTGTTGTACTCCAGCGCGTACACCAGATCCACCAGACAACCCTTATCATCGATCTGGCGGGCCATATCGCCAAAACCAAAACCGATAACATCCACCACCGCGTTGCCCTTGCGTACCTTCATTTTGAGATGGTTGCTGCCCACGACATACGGCGACCCCATCACCTCGCAATTGCGGGTGAGGAAGATCGGCCGCATATTTTGCGGACCAAACGGTGAGAAGCCCTCCAGAGCACTCACGAACGCGTCGTTGACATCACTCAGCTCGATTTCCAGATCAATATGCAACTTGGGCACAGCGTCTTCATCGGTGAGATTCCGGCTCGACACGCCCTTGAAGGCCTCGCGGAAAGCCGGGATGTTCTCCTCCTTGATCGACAATCCAGCCGCGTATTTATGTCCGCCGTAGCGAATGAGCAGGTGCTCACATTCCTTGAGCGCCTCGCACAGGTGAAATCCCGGGATGGAACGGGCCGATCCCTTGCCCTCACCGTCCTGGACCGAAATCATGACGGTGGGCAGATGGAAACGTTCCACCAGCCGACTGGCCACAATACCAATTACACCCTGGTGCCAGCCTTCCTCGGCCAGAACAATCGCTTTGTCGTTTTCCAGATCCACCACTTCATGCATCTGGTCAAGCGCTTCATTCAGCGTATGTTCGTCGATTTCCTTCCGACGTTTGTTTTCGCTGTCCAGCTTGCGAGCAATGTCGGCAGCCTGACGTTCATCTCGCGTGGCCAGCAGACGAATCGCCTGTGACGCGTCGCCAAGTCGACCCAGGGCGTTGATCCGGGGCGCCAGGATGAAAACAACCTGGCCGGTTCCGATCTCTTTACCCATCAGCCCCGAAACAAAAGCCAGTGACTTGATACCCGGCTTCGTGGTACGGGAGATCTGCTTGATACCGAACTTGGTGAGAATGCGATTTTCGCCCACCAGCGGCACGATGTCGGCCGAGGTTCCCAGCGCCACCAGGTCGAGATGCTCGTACAGCTCATCTTCCTCCTGGTTCAGGCGACGGAACAGCGCCTGGGCGAATTTGAAGGCCACCCCCACGCCCGCCAGATCACCGGTGTAGTCACAGTCCGGCTGCTTGGGATTGATGATCGCCAGGGCATCCGGAATGGCCATGCCCGGTTCGTGATGGTCGGTCACGATGACATCAATGTCCAGTGTACGGGCGTACTTGATTTCCTCTACCGCGGTAATCCCGGTGTCAACCGTGATGATCAGCGAGACGCCTTTTGCCTTGGCCTCGTCGATACCGTCAGGAGACAGCCCGTACCCCTCGGTCAGCCGGTTGGGCAGATAAAAATCAACCTGGGCGCCGAGTTTGTTGAGAACCAGATAGAGCAGCGAGGTGGCCGTGATGCCGTCGACATCATAGTCACCATAAATCATCACCCTCTCGTTGTCGTAGAGGGCCTTGATGACACGATTAATACCGGCCTCCATTCCGATCATCGTGAACGGATCCTTGAGATCCGTCAGGGCCGGATGGAGAAACCTCTCAATAGACACCGGATTGTCCATGCCGCGACATACGAGAATCTTGACGACGTTATGCGGCAGACCCGTCGCCTGGCCGAGACTTTCGACCAATTCTCGAGACGGCTCCGGGGCCAGTACCCACTGCGGGGTCGTCGACCGGTGAGCCATACTCATTGATGCCTCCAATTGCCTGGAAGCTTTGGGAAGCAGGAAGTAAGCCGAATTCTGTATCTCTCGCGAGGAGAGCAACAGTCATTAATCTGGACGACCGGTTACCCGATCGTTCATGCAGCCTACCCGGGAATCAAACGGGGCGAATCAACCCCTCTTCCCCTATTTGGCCTTGCTCCGGGCGGGGTTTACCCACCGGCCCCTTGCGGGACTCAGCCGTGGTCTCTTACACCACGATTTCACCCTTACCCGCCTTGCGACGGGCGGTATCGTTTCTGTGGCACTTTCCGTCGGATCGCTCCGCCCCGGCGTTACCGGGCGCCCTGATTCTGTGGAGTTCGGACTTTCCTCACTCTAACTCAAAGATTAAAGCGCGACTGTTCCTCCTGCTTCCTCAAGCCTTCGTTAATCTATCATCAAACAACAGTCTTCACACTACAACGGATCACAGCCGAACGCCGTTACACGCGACGATAATTCGGGGCTTCTTTCGTTATCGCCACCGAATGGGGATGTGATTCCTGCACACCGGCCGCCGTGATTTGTACAAACCGGGAGTTTTCACTGAGCTTCTTCAGATCCTCCGCGCCGCACAATCCCATCCCGGCCTTCAACCCGCCCACCAACTGGTGGACCAGATCGGCCAGCCGACCCTGAATCGGCACCCGTCCCTCAACACCTTCGGGGACAAACTTGAATGCCTCTTCCTGCTCCTGGAAATACCGGTCGGCACTGCCGCGTTTCATCGCGCCCAGTGACCCCATGCCCCGGTACACCTTGAAAGATCTGCCTTCCAGCAGAATAGTCTCACCCGGCGCCTCCTCGGCCGCAGCCAGCAGAGAACCGAGCATCACGGCCTGCGCACCGCAGGCCAGGGCCTTGACGATGTCGCCGGAATACCGTAATCCGCCGTCGGCAACAACGGGAATACCACTGGCCGCCGCGGCTTCAACGCTTTTCAAAATCGCCGTCACCTGCGGCATCCCCACCCCGGTCACAACCCGGGTGGTACATATCGATCCGGGACCAATACCAACTTTCACACAATCCGCACCGGCATCAATCAGCGCCAGGGTACCTTCTCCGGTGGCCACGTTGCCGGCCATGATCGGCATTGTCGGATACAAACCCTTAATCCGCTTCACGGCCGCCAGTACACCTTCCGAGTGACCATGCGAGGAGTCTACCACGAGCATGTCAACACCGGCATCTATCAACCGCTCGCACCGTTCTTCCAGATCCATGCCGACCCCCACGGCCGCCGCAACCCGCAACCGACCGCGTTCATCCTTGGCCGCCAGCGGATACTGGATCCGCTTCATGATGTCCTTGACCGTGATCATCCCCTTCAGGCGACCCTGGTCATCAACAATCAAAACTTTTTCTATACGATGTTTGTGCAATACCTCGCGGGCCACTTCCAGGTCGGTACCCTCGGGAACCGTCACCAGGTTATCCTTGGTCATCACGTCGGCCACCAGCAGACTGTGATCCCTCTGGAATCGCAGGTCGCGATTGGTCAGGATGCCGGCCAGCCGACCGTCCTTGGTGATAGGAAAGCCCGAAATCGAAAACTTCTGCATCAAGGCCAGGGCATCGCCCACCGTGTGTTCCGGCGTAAGCGTAATGGGGTCGACTATCATGCCGGACTCCGACCGCTTAACCTTATCCACTTCGTCCGCCTGGTCGGCAACCGTGAGATTTTTGTGAATCACGCCCATGCCGCCCTGGCGAGCCAGTTCAATAGCCAGCCGCGACTCGGTCACCGTGTCCATAGCCGAGGAGACCATGGGGATATTAAGTTCTATGTCCGCCGCGATTTTCGTCGCCACATTGACATCCCGCGGCAATACCGCCGAATGTGCGGGGATAAGCAGGACATCGTCAAACGTCAG
>JAHIVM010000050.1 GCA_018816665.1 Candidatus Zixiibacteriota bacterium | reverse complement strand
GACTTCGTCGGCGATGCGCTCACCGATGAACACAAGTCAATCATCCGGTCAGTGGTCAGGCACTCCACGCACCCATCGTCGGTGGCTATCGCCCAGGTGCTCGCCGGTGTCAAGGACATGCCGGTCACGGATTTCGTGGAAGAGCCGGGACGTGGGGTGGCGGGACGGGTCGACGGCCATGCGGTGCGGGTGGGCTCCCATGAATGGGTTGGCGTCACCGATGTCCGACAGGATATCCGGACTGCGCGATCATACGTGGCAATTGATGATCGTGTTGTGGGATATTATCAGATGAACAACGTCATTCGCGACGGTCTCCCTGAACTGGTTGACCGGCTCCGGGGCGGCTACCGGCTCAGCTTGTTGTCGGGGGATCGCGATGCCGACTACGAGCGCATGCGCCGGGTACTGGGTACCGAGGCCGATCTTCGGTTTGAACAATCCCCACAGGACAAGCTGGCGGCTATTCAAAGCCAGGAGGAGGCGGGGGAGCGCGTATTGATGATCGGCGACGGTCTCAACGATGCCGGCGCGCTGAAGGTCGCCACGGTGGGGGTCTCGATGCTGGAGGATGGGGCGTCGTTTTCGCCGGCGTCCGACGGCATTCTGCGGGCGGGACGCCTGGCCCGAATGAAAGAGTTTCTGGGGATGAGCCGTGAGGCCCTGACCATCATCAAAATCAGTTTTGCGCTGTCATTCCTCTACAACCTGATAGGCTTGACCGTCGCCGTTCAGGGTTTGCTGTCCCCCTTAATCGCGGCCGTCCTGATGCCCGCCAGTTCAGTGTCGGTGGTGTTGTTTGCCACCCTGGCGGCGACTTACCGGGCGCGGCGACGAGGATTGGTGTAGATATGGAAGTGATGATCCTTCTGATAGGTTTTTCGCTGGCAGTGGCGACCGCCTTTCTGATCGCGTTTTTGTGGGCGCTGCGGAGTGGTCAGTTCGATGATCTTTTTACGCCGGCCATTCGCATGCTGTTTGAATCAAGGAAAAAACCCGGGAGCAAGACATAGAGAGTGGGAGAACCTCCGTATGGCGGTGGAAACGTTTAATTACGATAACAGAATAGTCCGTGACTTTGCCGTGGCCACCATGGTCTGGGGCGTGGTGGGAATGCTGGTCGGCCTCCTGGCGGCGTTGCAGCTGTTCCTGCCCAGTCTGAACTTTGGTATTCCGTACACCACCTTCAGTCACATCAGACCGCTGCATACTAACGCGGTGATTTTTGCCTTTGTCGGTAACGGCATGTTCATGGCAATCTACTATTCGCTGCAGCGCCTGTGCAAAGCGCGCATGTTCAGCGATATCCTCAGCAAAATCAACTTCTGGGGCTGGCAGCTTATCATTCTGTCGGCGGCGATATCGCTCCCGCTCGGCTTCACTACCTCCAAGGAGTACGCCGAGCTGGAATGGCCCATAGACATTGCCATCGCAGTCATCTGGGTTGCGTTTGGCTGGAACATGTTCGGCACGATTATCAAACGGCGCGAACGACACATGTACGTTGCTATCTGGTTTTACATCGCCACGTTTGTCACGGTGGCGGTGCTGCACATCGTCAACTCGATTGAGCTGCCGGTCGCGCTCATGAAAAGCTACCCGCTGTACGCCGGGGTGCAGGATGCCCTGGTCCAGTGGTGGTACGGGCACAACGCGGTGGCGTTTTTTCTGACCACACCCTACCTGGGCATGATGTATTACTACCTGCCCAAAGCGGCGAATCGTCCGGTGTTCTCCTATCGGCTGTCAATCGTCCATTTCTGGGCGTTGATTTTCATCTATATCTGGGCGGGTCCGCACCACCTGCTGTATTCCTCCCTGCCGGATTGGGCCCAGTCGCTCGGCACCGTGTTTTCAATCATGCTGATTGCTCCCTCCTGGGGCGGCATGCTCAACGGGCTGCTTACCCTGAGAGGAGCCTGGGACCGGGTGCGCGATGACCACGTCCTGAAATTCATGGTGGTGGCGGTGACCGCCTACGGTATGGCAACCTTCGAAGGCCCCATGCTGTCAATCAAGTCGGTAAACGCCATATCCCACTTCACCGACTGGACAATCGCCCATGTCCATGTGGGTGCCCTGGGCTGGAACGGCTTTCTGACTTTCGGAATCCTCTACTGGCTGGTGCCGAGGCTGTACAAAACAACCCTGTACTCCAACAAACTGGCCGGATACCATTTCTGGATAGGCTTCCTGGGTATTCTTATCTATGCCCTGCCGATGTATTTCGCCGGAATAACACAGTCGCTGATGTGGAAGCAGTTCACGCCGGACGGCTTATTGCAGTATCCCAACTTCCTGGAGACCGTACTGCAGATAGTCCCGATGTACGTCATCCGGTCGGTAGGCGGCGGTCTGTTCCTGCTCGGTGCCATCATGGCCGGCTACAATCTCTACAAAACCATGCGACAGGGAACTTTGCTGGCCGATGAACCGGCTGAGGCCCCGGCTCTGGAGCCCGTGGTTGAGAAGGAAGAAAAACACCCGTATCGGCACCGCTGGCTGGAGCGCAAGCCGGTGCAGTTCCTGTTGCTGACAACGGTAGCTATTACGATCGGCGGGGTGATAGAATTCATCCCGACTTTCCTGGTGAAGTCAAATGTCCCGACAATCGCCAGTGTCAAACCATACACGCCACTCGAATTGGAAGGGCGCGATGTCTACGTGGCCGAGGGCTGCAACAACTGCCATTCCCAGATGGTCCGACCGTTCCGCTCAGAAACCGAGCGCTACGGCGAATACTCCAAGGCCGGGGAATACGTGTACGATCATCCGTTCCTCTGGGGCTCCAAACGTACCGGGCCGGACCTGCATCGTATCGGCAAGAAGTATCCCGATGCCTGGCATTACAATCACATGGTTGATCCCACCTCCATGTCTCCGGGATCGTTGATGCCGCCCTATCCCTGGCTGGTCGATAAACAGGTGGATACCGAAACCACACCGGTGAAAATCCGAGCCATGCAGAAGCTGGGGGTTCCATATCCCGAGGGTTACGATCAACGTGCGGTGGCCGATCTGCGAGCCCAGGCGGACAGTATCCGGGTTACGCTGGGAGCGGCCGGCATAACGGTTGATCAAACGTCGGAGATTGTGGCGCTGATCGCCTACCTGCAGCGACTCGGCACAGATATCCAGGTAAACACTCAACCGCAAGCCGGTCAGTAGGAGGCAAAGAGCATGTACAGAGACGTATTGCAGGCCGTGGCCGGAGTTGAAATCTTCCCCATTGTATCGCTGCTCCTGTTTGTGGCAGCCTTTCTGAGTGTGGTGGTGTATGTGATGCGGATGGATCGGGCCGACATCCGCCGCTTCAGTCGATTGCCGTTGGATGCCGATGAGCGGTCGACGGATCTGGTGACCGGTGAGGTGAGGAAATAGATATGGCTGAACATGACGAAGAAGTACTGGCGCATGAGTACGACGGTATCAAAGAGATGGACAATAACCTGCCGCGCTGGTGGCTGTACCTGTTTTATTTTACCATCGTCTGGGGCGTGATGTACCTCCTGTACTATCACGTTTTCGGTATTGGCTACCTCCAGGACGATGAGTACCGGCTGGAAATGGACCCGTCGTACGTCCGCATCACCGAAACAGGTGACCGGTTTCTCGGCGTGCTACCGGAGTACCGCTCACCGTGGTATACGCCGGTGCAGGATG
>JAHIVM010000049.1 GCA_018816665.1 Candidatus Zixiibacteriota bacterium | reverse complement strand
CGAAGACCTGACCCTTCGCGGGATCAACCTGCTGGACACCCCCACCAGGTTCACCTCGCTGTCCGACTTCGCCGAGGGCTCCCGCCTTGCCGAGATTCTGCAGGAGCTGGGCGTGCGGATCATTCTGCCGATGAAAGACTCGGAACACCTGCTCGGTTTCCTGGCCCTGACCTCGAAAGCGGCCGGCTATCGATACACGGCTGAAGATTTCAATCTGCTCGGTGTGCTGTCCAACCAGATGGTCGGCGCTTTGACCAACGCCCGGTTGTACGCGGTGTCGTTGGAGAACGCCCGCCTGCAGGAAGAGGTCAACATGGCGCGGCAGATTCAGCTCGACCTGCTCCCGTCCAGCCCGCCGCAGCTGGCGGTGGCCCACATTTCTGCCCTCTCGACGCCCTCGCGCACGGTCGGTGGTGACTACTATGACTTTATAGAAATCGACAATGACCATCGGGTCGGTATGGTGATTGGCGATGCCTCGGGCAAGGGTCTGCCCGCGGCGCTGCTGATCGCCCAGATTCAAGCCATGATGCGCAGCGAGATAAACAACGGCAATCCGATTCCGAAGATGATGGCAAATGTCAACACACAGGTTGCCCTGACCACGTCGTCGGAAAAGTACGTGACCCTGTTTTACGGCGAGCTCGACACCACGACATGCGAATTCAAGTACGCCAACGCCGGCCACAACTACCCGGTTCTGGTGCGAGCCGACGGTACCGTCGAACTGCTGCAGGCAGGCGGGCCGATTATCGGCGCCTTCCCGCGCATGGAATACAGCGCCGCGACGGTGAAGCTTGACCCCGACGACTTGCTGTTCCTGTTTACCGACGGCCTGTCGGAGGCGATGGATACCAACAATTGCGAGTACACCGAGGAGCGCATCCGCCGGTGGCTGGTGGATCATCGCAATGACGACAGCGACGCGATCATGAAGGGAATTCTGGATGATGTGTACCGGTTTGATCCCACCACCCCGCCGCAGGATGACACCACGGTCGTGGCGGTGAAGATGAAAGGCGGCCCGCTTCTCCGTGAATAACAAACACGAACGCTTTGATCCCGACAAACTGTTTGCCCGCAAGGACAACTTCTGCGGGTTTTCGTATTGTCCGTTGTGCGGCAAGGTACTCACCCGCGGAGAACGAGAGGGACGGGTCCGGGCTTTCTGTGCCGACGACGAGTGCGGCTACGTATTCTATCAGAACCCCGTCCCTGCGGCGGGTGGCATCATCGTAGAAAACGACCGCATCCTGCTGGTGAAACGCGCTCACCCGCCGCGCATCGGCTGGTGGTGCCTGCCGGCCGGGTATATGGAGTGGAACGAACACCCGGAGATGACCGCCGTACGCGAGGTCGAGGAAGAAACCGGCTTGCAGGTGAAACTGGACGGTTTTTTTGAAGTATATTCGGGTGCCGATGATCCCCGTTCTAATGCCGTCCTGCTCTTGTACCTTGCCACGGTGACCGGCGGGGAGCTGCGGGCCGCTGACGACGCCATGGACGTGCGTTTTTTTGCCTTTGACGATCTGCCTGAGAACATCGCTTTCGAGGCACACTGTCAGGCGCTGATCGACTACGATCAACGTATTCGAAACCCTCATTCCAGATCATGAACTCATGAATACATCGTTCCGTCGACGAATCTTCCTCCTGTTGCTGCTGTTTGCCGCGGTCCCGGCGATTCTGCTCACGCTGGTGGGGTACTACATCGCGGTGGATACGCCGCTGTCAACCGCCGAGGAGGGACATGCCGGCCTGGCCGATCTGACCACCTACTACAATGACCGATTGTGTGCCGGTATTCAGGCCGCCGTCGGCGACTACCGCACGACCGGCCGGGTAGACAGCAGCCGGATTGACTTCGTGTACCGTATCCCGATTGACGGACCCGCGTATCCCGTGTATTCGCCGGAACTGGACAGTGCCTCCGCGGCCTATCTGATCGGCCTGTCCACACAGAAGGATCGGGGGGTGATTACGGTCGACAAGCGGTACTTCCAGTTCGTGCGCGTGCCCGATTCTACGGCCGATATTCTCGCCGGACTGGTTCATACTGAAAGCTACAACGCCATTGCCGAAGGTGTCCAGCGAGACATGGCCTCTCGGGCGGCGTTGCGGGAACTGCGCACCAGCTACATCGCCTTCGTGGGTGGCCTGTTCTTCTTCATCACGGCGCTTACGATAATCGCTGCCTACATTGCCTCGGCCCGGGTGTCAACCACGCTCGCCCGGCCGTTGTCATCGCTGAGTGAATCAGCCGCCCGCATAGCCGAGGGCGATTTCCGCCAGCACGTCCAACCGTCAGGCGCCGATGAAATCCGGAAGCTGATTGCCAGTTTCAACGACATGGCGCTGCAGCTGGACCAGATGACTGATCGCCTGACCCAGACTGAACGCGTGGCCGCCTGGCGGCAGGTAGCCCGGCGCTTCGCCCACGAGTTAAAAAACCCGCTGCAGCCTATCCTGGTGTCTCTGTACCGCATCGAAAAACAGCTGGCTGATTCCCCCGCCTACGAACAGATCAAGGATCCCCTGCGGGCCGCCTCGGAAGAGGTGCGGCATCTCACCCTGCTGGCCGACCGGTTTTCATCACTCGCCAAGCTCCCGCCCCCCACAATAACGGCGGTCGATCTGAAATCATTGTTGTCATCGGTCGTGCTGCTGTATCGGGAGAAAACCCCGGGGATTTCGATAGCGCTGGATATCCCCGAAACCAATGTCAATGTGAAGACCGACGACTCCCGGATCCGGGAGGCTCTGCACAACCTGCTGCAGAACGCCATCGACGCTATCGGGACCGAAGGAATTATCGAGTGCGGCATTACCACGCGCGAAAACGAACTTGACATATACGTCCGCGACAACGGCCCCGGAATGGACGCTGCTACCCTGGCATCCGCCCGCCTGCCGTACTTCACCACCAAAGAATCCGGCACGGGGCTGGGCCTGGCCATCGTCGAAAAATCTATTGCTGAACTCGGCGGCCGGCTCCGCGCTGATTCCACCCAGGGGCAGGGTACGACCATGATCCTGACGTTACCGTGGAGGCAAGAGTAATGGCCACCAGAATCCTGATAGTCGACGATGAACCAAATATCAGAACGTCGTTTACATCTCTCTTGAAGGATGAAGGTTATCAGACCGATGCCGTCCCCTCGGCGGAACAGGCCCTGGTCAGCCTGACGGAACACGTATACAACCTGCTGCTGCTCGATCTGCAACTGCCCGGCATGGGGGGGTTGGAACTACTTGACCGGCTGACAAAGGATGTCACCGCACCGACCGTGCTGGTGATCTCCGGGCAGGCCGACATCCCCGACGCTCTGCAGGCGGTACGGCTGGGAGCGGTGGATTTCCTGGAAAAGCCGGTCCAGCCGGAAAAGCTGATTGCGTCGGTCCGGGCCGCACTGGCTCTGCACGACGCCGAAAAGCAGCGTCTGCTGATGGTTGACGAAATCGATGAATCTGCTCGTATTGTGGGCCGGTCCCCGGCGGTTACGCAACTTATCAATGTCATCCGTCAGATTGCGCCCACCGACTCGACAGTGCTCATCACGGGTCAGAACGGGACAGGCAAGGAACTGGTGGCTACCCGCCTGTACCTGGAGAGCAAGCGACGAGACCGTCCCTTTGTGCGAGTTAACTGCCCCGGCATTCCCGAGACACTATTTGAATCCCAGTTGTTCGGCCACATGAGGGGCTCGTTTACCGGTGCCGTGAAGGATCATCCGGGCAAGTTCGTGCAGGCCGACGGCGGGACTATCTTTCTCGATGAGATAGGTGACCTGCCTCTCCCCTCGCAGGCGAAATTGCTTCGCGTGCTGGAAACCGGTGAAGTTGAAACACTTGGCGCGGAACACCGCCGGCAGGTTGATGTTCGGGTCGT
>JAHIVM010000048.1 GCA_018816665.1 Candidatus Zixiibacteriota bacterium | reverse complement strand
GACCGCATCAAAGAGATGGCCCGTCAGGACAAAACCGGCCGAGTGGTTGATGACTGGATCGCCGAAATCAAGGACCGTACATACATTCAGTATCGGGTCGATGAACAATGAGAGTTGATGACTACCTCTCGACCGTCGGCGTTATAAAACGGCGCACGGTAGCCAAGGAGATGGGAACCAACGGTCTGGTGGAAGTCAACGGCCGGCGCGTGAAGCCGGCCTACGAGGTTCACCTCAATGACATCATCTGTATCAAAGGCAGCCGGCCCGTTACGGTCGAAGTTCTTGACATACCGTCCGGCTCTGTGCCCAAAGAACGCCGGGACCGGTATGTCCGGTATCTCGACGTTTCCCCCTGAACCAGTTCCCCGACTTCGAACAAATCCAACCCTCCCGCTGTTGTACCCTGTAGCACGCCGGCAAGCGATTCGCAGTAATCGCCTGCGGCCAACGAACAGAAGGGACAACGTGAGTACTAAAAGACCAGATACGCTCGGTGGTTTGAAAGCCTCCGGCTGGGTCAGCCGCCCGGTTCGCGATGAAATGCGGGACAACCTGCTGGCCCGCATGACCAACAACGGAGACCTGTTTCCGGGCATCGTAGGCTTCGACCGGACTGTCATCCCCCAGGTCGTCAACGCCATACTGTCGCGCCATCATTTTATCCTGCTGGGGCTGCGAGGACAGGCCAAGACCCGTATCCTGCGCCAGCTCCATACGCTCCTGGATGAATTCCAACCGATTATAGCCGGCTCTTACCTGAACGAAAATCCTTACGCTCCCATCTCACCGCGCTCCAGACAGATGCTGTCAGAGTTGGGCGATGAACTCCCAATAGCGTGGCGGCACCGCGAGGAACGTTTTCACGAAAAACTGGCGACTCCCGATGTATCTATCGCCGACCTGATCGGGGATATCGACCCCATTAAGGCGGCGCGCGAAAAACTTGATATTTCAAACGAGGAAGTCATCCACTGGGGCATCATCCCGCGGACGAATCGGGGCATCTTTGCCATCAACGAACTGCCGGACCTCCAGCCGCGCATTCAGGTGGGCCTGCTCAACATTCTGGAAGAGGCCGACATTCAGGTCCGCGGGTTTCCGCTCCGGGTGCCACTGGATATCTGCATGGTGTTTTCGGCCAATCCCGAGGACTATACCAATCGCGGCAATATCATCACACCGCTGAAAGACCGCATCGATTCGCAGATAATCACCCATTATCCGCGCTCACTGGCCGAGGCCCGGGCTATCACCGATGCCGAGATCAATACACCCGATTCGGATATCACGGTGCCGGAATTCATGCGGGATATTGTCGAAGAAGTAACCTTTCATGCCCGGCGAAGCGAATATGTGGATCAGTCATCGGGAGTATCGGCCCGAGTGTCGATCTCTGCCTACGAAAACTTCCTGTCCAACATTGTACGACGGGCCCTCGTGAACGGCGACAGGGATTTGTTTCCCCGGGTGTGCGATCTCTATGCTACGATTTCCGCTATCACCGGCAAGATCGAACTGGTGTACGAAGGGGAGCAGGAAGGCGCCGCCCTGGTGGCCCACACGCTAATCGGTCAGGCCGTCAATACCGTGTTCCTGAATCACTTCCCGGAACCGGTACGGGGGAAAGGGTCACCCGATGACCGCCCGGTTGACAACCCGTATGAAGCCGTCACCGACTTTTTCTCAAGCGGTCGGCGGGTGGAGTTGTCCGATGATCTTCCGCTCCCGGAGTACGAACGTCGCCTCGTCAATATTGCCGGACTGGATCGCATCGTTGATCGTTACTTCCCCACCGACAACAAGCGTGAGAAGCTGCTGCGCATGGAACTGGTGCTGGAGGGACTTTTCCATAACAATGTGATCGCCCGCGAGGAGGTCGACTCGGTCGTGAGCTACGGCGACATCTTCTCGGACATGCTGAAGGGCATGGGGAACTGAGCGTGAAGTTCATCTATTCGGAGTGGAACGAGGCGCTGGCCAAACGGCTGAAAGATCTGTCGGATCTGATGGCCATTTTCAATTACCTGCTGATGCGTCTTAACGGCGACGTTGAGGCGACCCTCACACTTATGGAGCGTCTGCAGCAGCAGGGGATACTCGATGCAAAATACGATCTTGAGGACTTCAAAAAGAAGCTCCAGGAGTCGAAACTTGTCCAGCGGTCGAAAACGGGTCTGAAGCTTTCCGGCAAAGGCGAACGGAGTCTGCGCCAGGATGCTTTTGATCATGTGTTCCGCCGCATGCGACCGTCGGGCAAAGGCGATCATCGTTTGCCCTATGAAGGGGGGAGCTCCGAGGAACCCCTGCCGGAACGTCGTGAATTCCGCTTTGGTGACTCCCCGCAAAATATCGACTTCACTTCGTCACTGTTCAACTCGATCAAGCGCACCGCCGATCTCGGGCTGAACATGAACGAGGGTGATCTCGAAGTTTATGAAACGGAACGCTCCTCGTCGTGTGCGACCGTTCTGATGATTGACATCTCCCACTCGATGATTCTCTACGGCGAGGATCGAATCACGCCGGCGAAACAGGTGGCGATGGCTTTCACCGAATTGATTCTGACCAAATATCCTAAAGACAGTCTCAATATCGTGACCTTCGGAGATACGGCCGAGGAGGTTCGCATCCGTGACCTGGCCTACCTGGGAGTCG
>JAHIVM010000047.1 GCA_018816665.1 Candidatus Zixiibacteriota bacterium | reverse complement strand
CGACCCTGGTTTCCTCGCCGAACAGCAACCCGACTTTTTCGTCGCTGGTGGATGCCTATGATCCGTTTGACTATTATCGCACCAAAGGTATAGAGGCGTTTGCGTCAACCCGGTTGTTCAACTTCACGCGCCTCAGACTGTTTTATCGCGACCTGCGGGACAGGTCGGTCCCGGTGGTCACCGATTATCGTTTGTTCCAGGAGGACCGGGCGCATCGGGCGAACCCTATTATTGCCGACGGTACCTTGCGGTCGGTGGGGGCGCAGTTCGTGTTTGATTCGCGGAAACTGTATCTCAATAAGGGCCGGGATGTGCGCATGGACGATGTCCAGTACTCGCGCCTTGAGGCGGGCGTTGAGCATGCCTCGCCGGATCTGATTGACAACGACTTTGATTTTACTAAGTACTGGGTGTCACTGTTCCGACGGCAACGGACGCTGGGGCTGGGGGTGACCTCGCTCAGGATTTTTGCGGGCGGGTCCGATCGTGACCTGCCGCCGCAGCGGTACTATACGTTTGATCACGGGTTCGGTTCGTACGTGTTGGCCGGCGGCACGGCCGTGTGGAATCTCGATCAGGAGACGTTTGTTGGCAGTCGGGCGCTGAGTATCAGCGGTCGGCATGAATTCCGACGACGGCTCTGGACCCAGAGCGGGATACCGTTGATACGAGACATCCCGTTCTGGCTGAGCGTTCACGGGACGGTGTTCTGGTCGGACTTTGAGAATCATGCGGCGCAGGTGGGCGATGAGTTCGTGCGGACGGCCGGCAAGCCGTACAGTGAAATCGGATTTGGGATCGGCAACCTGACGCCGTTCATCTCGCCATTTAACCTGGCGTTGTATTTCACGAAACAGCTATCCGATTACGACAATACCAGAGACTGGACAATCGGATTGGGCCTTGAACTGTAAAAGTGTATATCCGCACCCCACACCACGGGTAAGGGAGACAGTCCATTCGGTGCCCAACTGCTTGCGGTGGGTTCGTAGCTGTCTCCCTTTGTGGTTTCCATTGATGGGCGAACGCCGGGTAGCTCTCTCACACTTGTTTGAGGGGGAATGTCGACACCGTCCCACACCGGCTTATCCCTTGACCATTCGCGAATCGTGGAGTATTATGTAGGAGTACTACAATACGAGGGATCGGGGGGCGAAGGGAGCCTGTGCGAAATCGGCATGGGAAGAGCGTCGGAAGTCATGAAAGCACTTGGTGAGATTGTTCAACCTCTTTGTTTGTATGTGAGCTTAGCCATACTGTCCGGACTGTACCAACACGAGAACGGATGGCAGAGTGTTGTTTGGTCTGTTCTGGTCCTGATTGGCTTCGTTGGTTTTGTATCCCTCGTGCTGTCCGCAATCCTGCTCGTCGTAGATACTATCAGGGGGCGTTCCTTCAAGACTGCGATGCGGTCCCTGGCGTCTGCCACCAGCTATCAAGATCTAATTGAATGGACTGCTCTCTCATCTCTGCTGTGCGGCGCAAGCTTCGTATACTTCGGCTCCAGCAGGGGCACTGTTTTGTGCGTCGCCTGGTTGATCGTCACAGCCGCCCAGGTGGGGATGACAATTCTAAAGCACAGGCAATCGAGAATCTATCAAACGGGTCACACTCCACGGTATCCCCACACTCCAAGCTTACTGAAGTAAGGAATCGTATGGGCCGCTGAGCTGATGCTCATGCACCGGCCCCTCTCTTACCAATGTCAAGGTACGCTCGGTACCCCACGTCTAAAGACGTGGGCTACCGGTGAGGGCCATGATTCAGAAGGAGCAATCAGCTGGGTGGCCCCACCCCGGCAATCCCGCCATCAAGCTGGCGGGTCATAGAGAGCGGCGACATCCTTGCCCGAAGTATCAGTTGCCCGATCCCGCCCCCGGCCCTTTCCTATCGCGATACTTGCGGTACAGCTCTTTGTGTTTGTCATCGAGATCGACCTTGCGGCCCTCGATGAACATCATCGTCACATGATGCGTCAGGAAATCCAGAAGGTCGCCGTCGGAGACAACAATCGAAGCCTTTTTGCCGACCTCAAGCGAGCCGATTTCACTCTCCGCACCCATAATCTCAGCGGCGGACAGTGTCACACTGCGCAACGCAATATCGTGATCCAATCCAAATCCCTCCGCCATACCGGCATCAAAGGCGATGTTGCGAACCGCCGTCGCGGAGAACTTCCCAATACAAAACGGAATACCGGCGTCGTAGAGCAGACGCGGCACTATGAACGCCTGATCGTAATCGTTGTCGGAGCGATTCGGCAAAGCTGTTGAGTAACCGTACACGACCGGGATGCTGTTCTCCTTCAGCAGATCGATTGCCAGGGCAGCGTCGCAGCCGCCCAGCAACACCATGCGGAAACCGTAGCGACGGCTGAAAGCGATTGCCTGTTCGATCTGACGGTAATCATTGGCGTGCACCCAGACCGGCAGCTCACGATCAAACACCGGCACCATCGCTTCCCAGCGGGAGTCGATCTCTATATTGGGGTTGGCCTTGCGGGCGAGATAATACGCATGAGCATCATCGAACGTCCGGCCGATCGCTTCCCGGTTTTTGATCATGTCCTTTTTCTGTTCCTCGGCGGAGCGTTCCTCCCACCAGCCGGTGGAGATAGTCACCGCCGGCCAGGCCAGGTGCAGGGCAACTTCGGAAACCTCCACCGCATCTTCCTGTGTCCAGGCATCGAGATTCACCAAACAGGATCGCCCCTGCAGCAAACTGCCGCCGGGCATGATCTGCGCATAGCCCACGCCGTTGGAACGGGTGGTGGGGATGATCTCCGAATCGGGATTGTAGGCCATGCGAGTCTGGACATCGGGATTGATCCGTCCGACCTCACGTGCATCATTGGTGGCCCGCACGGCGCCGATTTCAGTCAGCCCCAGTGAGGTGCCGGTGGCAACCATGGTCGGATAGACATGCTTGCCGGCGACATCAATAATCTCGCAACCGTCGGGCGGTGTAAGATCCCGACCGATAGCGGCAATGCGGCCGTTATCAAAAAGCACGTCGGTATCTTCCAGCGTACCGTCAGTAATCGTAAACGCAGTGCCGCCTTTCAGCAGTATCGGATGGTCCTGCGGCGGGGCGGGAACATAGTCGTGAGCCATGACTGTCAGGGCAAGGCACAACAGCAGGATCAGGGTCAGCGTTTTCATAGTGATCCTCCTTTCGTGCCCGGATCCACATAAGGGCCTTTGTCACCATCACCCTTCTTCTTTTCCCCCGGTGGCGCGTCCTTGTTATCAGTGGTCAGAAGCTTCTGGATCAACGCGGTCCGTTCCTTCTCAATGGCTTCCCGTTCGGCGAGGTCCTTCTCAATACTGAAATACTGCCGACCTTCCACCCAGGTCTGCTCGGGGTGAGCATACACGGACAGGGGAGGACCGTTCCAGATCACAAAGTCGGCATCCTTACCGACTGTGATGCTGCCGGTGAACTGATCGATTTTCATTTGTTTAGCCGGGTTGATTGTCACCATGTTTAGGGCGTCCACCTCGCTCATACCACAGTACATGACTGACTTGGCGGCTTCCTGATTCAGCCGGCGCTGCATATCGTGACTGTCCGAGTTGATCGAGACCACCACGCCGTGGTTATGAAGAATACACGGGTTGTGCGGGATGGCATCGTACACCTCGAACTTGTATGCCCACCAGTCCGGAGCGGAACTGGCCATGGCGCCGTGCGCCGCCATTTCATCGGCGATTTTGTAACCCTCGAGAATATGAATGAAGGTCGGTACCCTGAAGCCGTACTGCTCGGCCAGACGCATCAGCATGAGCACCTCGGTCTGGACGTAGGCATGGCAGGTGATGAAACTCTTTGAGTTCATCACGTCGACCAGGGCATCCCAGCGAAGATTCCGTCGCGGGGGGATAGTGCGCTCCCGATCCTTCTTCCCAAACCTTGTGTAGTTTGCCCATGCGGTTTCGTATTCTCTCGACGTCTGGAAGGCATCACGAATAATCGTTTCCACGCCCATGCGGGTCTGGGGATATCGGGTAGTGAACTGGTCCCCCCAGCCGCTTTGTTTGACATTTTCGCCGAGGGCGAACTTGATCGACGGTGGTGCCTGCCGGTATTTGATATCTTCAGAACCGCCGCCCCAGCGATACTTGATGATTTCCGCCTGGCCGCCGATCGGGTTGGCGGAACCGTGAATGATGCGGGCACAGGTTACGCCGCCGGCCAATGAGCGGTACATGGAGATATCATCGGGGTTGACCACATCGCTGATGCGGACCTCGGATGATATTGCATCGGTCCCCTCGTTGACATCGCCGGAAATGCATATATGCGAGTGTTCGTCGATAATGCCGGCAGTCAGGTGTTTGTCGGTACCATCGATGACCATATAGCCATCAGGTGCGGTTAGACCCTGACCGACTGCTGCAAAGTGACCATCAGTTACGAGGACATCCGTGTTCGGCAGAACGCCCTCGGTGTCCGAGGTCCAGACCGTGGCGTTTTTGATCAGGACGTTTTGTTGCGGCGGCTGGGTCTCAAGACCGAAAGCGCGATTGGGCGACGTTAGCCGCGAGACCAGGGTGATCTCCCCATCATGCTCTTCGTTCTCGTTCGTGTTATTGGTCGATGTCACCTCGGCGGTGTCGGCGACTGCGGCCCAGGTATGCCGGGAGCCGTCGCCCAGAACGACTGTTCCTCCCAGCGATGAGGCAACGAGTCGTCCGGTGAAGCGGGCTATACCGGATGCGCCAAACGTGTCAAGCGCCGCCGCAAACGAGATCAAATCCTGTTCGTGAGCAATGTCCTTGAGCGAGACCGAGATTGAGTCGCGCAAGAGCTTGCCCTCGATCTTGCGCTTGCCCTTTTTGCGGTTGTCCGTGATCGTCAGGTTGTACTCGCCGCCGCCCAGGGTTAAGGCATAGGAACCTGCAAACGATGGTTCATCCAGGGGAATAAACTCCTCGGGTACGCCCTGGGTCCAGGTGGCGTAAATGGCGGTGCCGTCGTCGAAAATATCGCCGTCACAAATGACGAAATCGGCCGACTTGCCCGCCACGATGCTGCCGACCATGTCGGCCACGCCGCAGATTTCCGCCGGGACCGTCGTAATCGCCGCCAGCGCGGTCTGCCGGGAGAGGCCGTGTTTGACGGCTTTGCGCAGACGGCTCAGGAACTCGTCCTTTTTGTCCAGACCCGAAGCGGTAAACGCGAAGGCCACGCCGTTTTGCTCAAGGACAGCCGGGTTTGAGGGTGCCCGTTCCCAGTGGCGAAGAGTGGCCAGGGTGACATCCAGCTCGTCCTCGATCGTGGTGACGGCCGGAGGGGCGGGGAAGTCGAGCGGAATGATCAATGTCCGTCCGGAGGCAGCCACTTCCTTGATGCGAGCGTATTCGTGACCGCTGCCAAGAATAACAGCATCGAGCGAAAACTCATCGGCAATACGCGCCGCCCGGAGAAGGTCCAGAGTATTACCGGTGGCAAATATGATCTTTTCCTGCGGCAGATGTTGCAGCGCCTCAATGGCGCAGTTGAATTCGGGCATCCTTTGCGAGGGGTCCTTCCGGTAGGCGGCGTGAGCCTGCCGGTACCAGGTGACATCGTGGAACGTCTGGCGCAGCAAGGCGATAGCGCCCATCAGCGATCCGGGATACTCCTGCGGCGATTTGCCTTTATGGAAGGCCGCCACCTGCCAGCCGTACGGGCGAACAAGAAGATCGTTGGGCAGACCGCTCCCCAGCGATGTCACAAACGATCGTCCACGCAGAACCCCGTCCATTCGCACCGCCTGCACCGAGGTGAAGCCCTGCTTCAGCCACGGTTCTGCGGCTTCATGATCGGGGGCAAAGTAGCGGGACCAGTCGACCTCGGCATGGATGGCATCGTTCCAGGCATCGCCGCCCACCCGGACGGCGTCGTAAATCGGATGGCGCGCCTTTCTCGTTTCCGGATCGGGGGCGCGCTCCAGACCGTACTCGGCGTACGGATCGATGAAGCCCGGGTAGATGGTTTTGCCCTGCAGATCAAACACCTCGGCTCCGGGTGGCACTTCGACAGAGGAGCCAACCGCGAGGATTTTGCCGTGATCTATCACCAGGGTGCCGTCGTTGATCGTCCGGTCCGGATCAATCACAATCCGGGCGTTGGTGAAGGCTTTGAGGTGGGGTGTTTTGTCAATGATGCCCAACGGGGGAGTGGTTTGGGCCGAGGCGCTGCCGACCAGCAGCGCAACCAGAAGGATGACTGCATTTTTCATATCGTACTATAGGCTCTGAGTGGTTGCGGGGCAACAGTTTTGATAGGCCAGGCGGGGGGTTATACAGGACTGATAATCAACTCTGTCCGACCGTTAAACCATCGGTGCAAGGGGTCGATAATGACACAAAGGGAACAGCCGGCCGCAGGGATGCCGGACAACCGGGAAGTGCACAGAAAGGTGGAGACATGTCTGCAGGCCGATCCATTACGCTGACCTCATCGATGATTTACCTCGGGATTCTTCTCATATCGGTGCTTTCGTTTTTCACCACCTATGCCGGGCTGGCCATCTTCCTGGCCAAGCCGCTGGCCCTGATCGGATCGCTGGGGCTGCAAACCGCCATGCTGGGCATCGCCTGGAATATCATGCGGGTGCGCCAGAGCCGCGCGGCCTACGCGCTGGTGTTTGCCTCGGCGGCCGCCTTTTCGATCTTCTTTTCGTATGCCAATTTCAGCTCCAGCCTCAAGGGTAATACGCGGGCCCATGAAGCGCGAGCGGGATACGCCGAGGCGAGCCGTCCGGTAGTGCGCGAATTCGCCACCGTCGCGAGACAGGCATTGGCCCGGGCCGAGTACCAGGAAAAACGGGTAACCGATTTGCTGGAACTGGAAGATACCAAGGGCTGGGCGACCATAGTTGATGAAGGGTCCAACGATCCGGTGGTGCAGGAAATTATTGATGGCGCCCGTCGGACCGTGGATTCCTGGCAGCAACGACAGGGGACTTCGTATCGCCAGGGTGCCGGCAAGGGAATTATCAGCAACTATCTGGCGTCATGGCGCAACCAGGTCCAGAACAACCTCTGGGCCGTGGGCAAGTACGTGCACGCAATTGATTCACTGGCCCTGATGCTTAACAGCAACCTGCCGGTTACCGAGCAATACGATCTGGTCAACTACGCTGTCGTAAACTTCCCGACCGCCGCATACGCGATGATCACCACCGAAACGCCGTCATTGCCCGAACCGCCGTTCCCCTCGGATTTTGTGGAGAAGCCGGCCAACGGTCAGCAGGCGTTGATGCTGGTGATTGCGGATCTGTATCCGATGGACCGCCTGACATTTTTCTCGCTGCTGTTTGCGTTCGTGATAGACTTCATCGTAATCGTCATGGCCATTTGCGGTTCCCTGATTATGGATGAACAGGAATACGTGTTTGACCGGGTCGAGAAGGACTCAGCCGAACGAATCAGGAAGATGAATCTCGATGATCCGGGGCATTTCGCCGGGCAACTGGATCAGAACATACAACGTATGCGTCACGCCGGCAACTACGGCAAAGAACTGGGTAACGTGCTGGAAGACATCAAAGCCAACCGGCAACGGTTGACGCTGATACGTGGTGAAGAACGGCTGGAAAAAAACCTGCGCAAGGCCGGGCGCCTGGTCGTGAGCACGGTGTCCAACCGGGTATCCCGGTGGCGTGAGAAGCGCGATGCCAATATGCCGGTGGGCTGAGACGCCGCCGGTTATTTCAATTCAGGTAAGTCAACAAACTGATCCAGGGCCTCGGGATTGGCCAGGGCGTCGCGGTTGGGGACATCCTTGCCGTGGATGATCCGTCGCACGGCCAGTTCCACCTTTTTGCCGTTGATCGTGTGGGGGATGTCGTTCACCTGGATGATTATCGCGGGGACATGACGCGGCGTGGCGAATGTCCGTATGGCCTGACGGATTTTATCGCGCAGGGTGTCGTCGAGAGTCAGCCACTCAGCCAGGACAACGAACAATACAATACGGACATCGTTCTGCCAGTCCTGCGAAATCACCAGGCTGTCCCGAATTTCTTCCAGGGCCTCGACCGGATTGTAAATCTCAGCCGTCCCGATACGCACGCCGCCCGGATTGAGGGTGGCGTCGGACCGTCCGTACACAATCACGCCGCCGTGTTCGGTGATTTGGATGTAATCGCCGTGGCGCCAGACGCCCGGAAAATGCTCAAAGTATGCCGCCCGGTACTTTTTATTCCGGGGATCGTTCCAGAAGGACACGGGCATCGACGGAAACGGTGCGGTGCAGACCAGTTCGCCGATTTCACCGATTACCGGCCGACCGTTGTCGTTGTAGGTCTCAACTTTCATGCCCAGGCCGCGACATTGGATTTCCTCAGAGTACACCGGCAGGTTAGGATTGCCGAGCATGAAACAAGAGATGATATCGGTGCCTCCGGAGATCGACGACACCCGAACCTGTTCCCCGACACCGTCTTTCACCCAGCGGAAATTCTGTGCGGTGAGCGGCGCCCCGGTTGACAGGACGGCCTTCAACTGGGAGAGATCATGGTCGTTTTTTGGTTCGATTCCGGATTTCTGGCAGGCGGTGAGATACTTGGGGCTGGTGCCGAACACGGTGATGCCTTCGTTCGCAGCGGTCTGCCAGAGAACATCGGTATCCGGCCAGGCCGGACTGCCGTCGTACAGGTAGATGGTCGTCCCGAGTTGGAGCGCCCCCACCAGCCAGTTCCACATCATCCAGCCGCAGGTTGTGTAATAACTGAAAACATCGCGTCGACGAAGATCCGTGTGCAGGGCCAGTTCTTTGTAATGCTGCAACAGCGTACCGCCCGCACCGTGAACGATACACTTGGGGACGCCGGTGGTGCCGGATGAGTACATGATGTACACCGGGTGATCAAACGGCAGTTGTTCGAATTGGATATGTTCGGTGTGCTCGCTCAGCAAGTCTTCCCACGGCAACGTCTGGCAGCCAAAGTCTCCGAGTTTGCCGCTTACGACCGGGACGACGACAATAGTCTCGATTTCATCGAGCTGTGATACGATGCCACCGACTTCCTTGAGAGAGTCAAACTCTTTTCCGCCGTAGCGGTAGCCATCGGCGGTGATCAGCACTTTGGGTTTGATCTGTCCGAACCGATCAAGCACGCCCTGCAGTCCGAAATCCGGCGAACACGATGACCAGAGGGCGCCGATACTGGTGGTTGCCAGCATGGCAATAATCGCCTCAGGAATGTTGGGAATGAACGCAGCGACCCGATCTCCTTTTGTCACGCCGAGTTGTCGCAGGCCCTGGGCGCAGTTGGCCACCTGGGCATAAAGCGTATCGTAGCTTATTCGCCGGGGACGCATGTTCTCGCGCTGGTGGATGATAGCCGTGTGACCGTCGCGATACCGCAACAAATTTTCGGCGAAGTTCAACCGGGCGCCGCTGAACCACCTGGCCCCCGGCATGATACGTTCGGACAGCACGTCACGATAAGGGGCGGAGAAACGCAGTTCGGAATACTCCCAGACTGACGCCCAGAAGTCCTCGATGTCAGTCACGGACCAGTTATACAAATCGTGGTAGGAATCAAACGAACGCCCGAGTTTTCTTCCCGTAACACGGGTGAACCGGGTCAGGTTTGAATTGGCGATTTGGTCACTCGACGGTGTCCATAAGGGATACTTCACGCATCCTCCCCCGAAATCATGTCCCCGGACGGGCGGGGTTATCGTACATAGTCGCGACTCAGCAGAGCCGCTTTCCACGCAAACTCAACATTGTCATCGTCGAGGGCGGTGGCAGCCGCTCGCAGCATCAGCGCCGATGCATCGGCGGCACCGTCCTCGGCCAGCGTGAGCGCCAGCGACATCATCGTATCATATTCGTCCAGACGGGCCGCCCGTTCATAAGCCTGGCGGTCACCGGCTACCGGCTCCAGGCTGTCCCGGAACTCCCGGATGTCATCTGCGGAGGGAGTGTGCTCGGTGTTGGCCAATTGCGCAAGATTGTTTGCGGTGAGCACATCGGAACGGCGAATGAACTCCGGCAGTTGATCGTACCCGATGCCCTTCGTGACCAGCGGCTTGCGCACCTCGAATACGGCCTCCCCGGAGGCGCGAGTGTAAAAGTCGGCGCCCATACGGGCCACCAGATCAATCCGCTCGGGCTGGATGACACCGTTTTCAATAATGTCCTCGGCGATGTGAAACTTCACCACCTCGCAGATAGCCAGGTTGCCGGCCCCCCCGCCGTCACCCAGTGTGATCATCTGCTGCAACCGACATTCCATCTGAAACGGCGATTCCTGCACCCGGGGGGGCTTCACGATATCCGATGGCACTTTGGTGAGGCCGGACTTGACAAACTCATCAATCTCCGAACCGTATTCGGTGGAGGCCAAAGATACCTGCTGGACCATGGCGTACGTTACCGCCTGAATTACACACTCTCTCGTTGCCAGCAGATTGCCGTATGTATCCTTGGTGGTATTATCGCGTACGCGCCGCGAGGGCGAAAAGGCAACGATGGGCGGGTTGGCGCCGAAGGTGTTAAAAAACGAAAACGGCGACAGATTGACAGTGCCGTCGGCGGCGACGGTCGACACCAGCGCAATCGGTCGCGGGGCTATGCCACCGAGCAGGTAGCCGAACACCTGCTGGGTGGTGAGATCTTTCGGTTCGATGTCGATCATACGTTTTTCTTCAGGGCCAGGATGGAGCGATCCTTGTCGGCCTTTACGATGCGATGAGACAGCCTGCCCAGGCCGGTCATTTCCAGTTCGATGGTATCACCCACCTGCAACCAGGTCGGGGAGAATTCCTCGCCGCGCTGTTTGGCCTCCAGGGCGGCCGTTCCGTTGAGTTCCAGATAGCAACCGGTACCAACCGTGCCGGATCCGATAACATCACCGGGGTAGAGATCCACACCATAGGAGGCGCGCTCGATTATCTCGGCAAAGGTCCAGTTCATCTGGTTCATGTTACCGTCGGATATCAACCGGCCGTTGTGGTGCGCGGTCATCCGCAAATCATACCGGTCACCGAATTCCGATGAGGTTCTGTATTTCTCCAGTTCATCCGGAGTCACCAGCCAGGGACCGATGGCGGTGGCGAAGTCTTTGCCCTTGGCGGGTCCGAGATTCAGCTTCATCTCCTCCATCTGCAAGACGCGGGCGGAGAAGTCGTTCATGATGGTGTACCCGGCGATGTAGCTGTCGGCCTCCTTCGATGCAATATTCCGGCCGCGTTTGCCTATCACGATAGCGGCTTCGAGTTCAAAGTCAAGTTTGAGCAGGTGGTCGCTCTCCACCACCAGTTCGCCCTCGCCGATGACGGCGTTGTGATTGGTGAAGTAAAACACCGGGTACTGGTCAAATTCGGGGATCATGTCCACCCCGCGATTGCGTCGCGCGGTAGCCACGTGCTGACGAAACGCGTAGGCATCGCGGCACGACGGCGGGTGCGGGACGGGGGCGAGGGGTTTGATGGACTTGCGATCGACGCCCGCGTTGACCTTGCCGTCCAGAACGGCACGTTCGATTTCGCGCGCCTTGTCCATCGCTTCCGGTCCGCCGTCCAGGAGGCAGTTCATCCAGGCGGGCATGTCGATCGACAGCGCTTTGCCGGCCTGCTGGAGGTCGACGATCCGGTCTCCGGCGACAAAGCCCAGGCGTTCTTTATTTTCGCTATTGAGAAAAGAGACAAGTTTCATGAGTGGTCCTTATGCTATAACGGCTCGCCGATCTTAGAGCCAGGATTGGGCATAGTCTTTGTCCATAGTGTCGCGCACATTGGTGGTCGGCCGCAACGGCGCGTAGGTATCGATCATAATCGCGTACTCCTCGGTCCGTCGGGCGCCAATCGACTCCTCGGTTTTGCCCGGCTGCGGTCCGTGGGGCATGCCGCCCGGATGCAGGGTTATCGAACCCTCCTTCACACCCTTGCGGGACATGAAATCACCCTCGACATAGTACAGGACTTCATCGCTGTCGATATTGGAGTGGAAATACGGCGCGGGTATGGCATCGGGATGAAAATCAAACAGGCGCGGCACGAAATTGCACATGATGAAGTGCTGTGTTTTGAAAACCAGGTGCACCGGCGGCGGCAGGTGAATGCGGCCGACCTTGGCATGGTAGTCACGGATGTTGAACGCAAACGGATACAGGTACCCGTCCCAGCCCACCACGCCGAATGGATGATGCGGCACAATGTGCTCAAACAGTCGATGCCCCGCCTTCACGATTATCGTAAACCTGCCGGAATCGCCGTTCGGGTTCATAAACTCGGGCCGCCTGAAGTCTCGTTCACAATAAGGGGCGTGTTCCAGCAACTGGCCGTAGTCGTTGCGGAAGTGGGTGGGGATCTCGTACGCCGTATCGGACTCGACTATCAACAGCTTGTTGTCATGGTAGGAGTCAAACTTCAATTGATACGTGACGGCGCGCGGGATGATCAACTGGTCTCCCGGTCCAAAGCGCAGCTGGCCGAAATCAGTAAGCAACACGCCGCTGCCCCGATGGACAAACACGTACTCGGCGGCATAGGCGTTGCGGTAGAACAGGTGGGTGTCTTCGGCAGGGTTGGCGGTCGCAATGACGCAGTGGGCGTTTTGCAGAAAGACGTTGCGTGACCCGATGAAATCCCCGGCCGTACGTTTGTCATCGGTATAAAAGTGGAAATACAAAACCGAGGCCTCGGGCCATTCAGTACCATTGCGCGGTTCGAGTTCCTTCGCACTGAGAACGGCGGTCGGCAGATGTATGTGATACTTGTTCGAGTATACGCCGGAGAATCCCTTGCTGGAAAACAACTCCTCGCGGTACAACGAGGAACCATCGTCCTTGTAAAACGTCGTGTGCTTGACTCTCGGAATATCTCCGACTCTGTGGTAAAACGGCATGTGTTCCTCCGTGTCGATAGCTGAACGTGTCAGCAGGCCGGCATTTCCCCTTGCGGCTCACGATCCAGGTTGCCGCGAAGTTTCTGATCCAGTTCTATTGATTCAAACAGTGCCTGGAAATTTCCCTTGCCGAATCCCTGGCTGTCCCCGGTGCGCTGGATAAACTCAAAAAAGAACGTGGGGCGGTCCCCGATGGGTTTGGTGAACAACTGCAGCAGGTAGCCGTTGCTCTCCTTGTCGCACAGGATGTGCTGCTCCTGGAGATCATCGATGTTCTCGTTGATCTTCAGGTCTTTGCGGCTGCGCAGCATATCGTAGTACGTATCCGGCACACGCAGGAATTCCATGCCGTTGTTGCGCAGGGCGCGAATGGTGCTGACAATGTCCCTGGTGGCAATGGCGATGTGCTGTATGCCCGAACCCCGATACTGCTCGATATACTCCTCGATCTGGGACTTTTTGAGTCCCTCGAACGGTTCATTTATCGGATTACGTATGACGCTGTCCTTGCTCCGCACGACTTTAGAGAGGAGGGCCGAATACTTGGTGCCGATATCACCGGCCTTGAAATCAACAAACGTCTCAAAACCCATCGTCTGGTTGAAGTATGCCGCCCAGACATTCATCTCGTTTTCGCGAACGTTGCCCACAATATGATCGATACCTATCAAGCCGGTATCCTCGCAGACAATGTTGATCTGCTGATGCGGTTTGCAGAAATCCGGCCTGAAAATGTAGTCATAGTGATCGCGATTGATGAACACGAGTTCGGTGTCATCGTAAAGGCGTATGGCCGCCTCTTCGACATACCCGTGGTCGTTCTCGAATCGCCGGGGTTTTGATACCATCACGGCACCCCGGGTGGTGGCGTAACGAAACGCCGAACCAACATCGTCAACCTCCACCGCCCAGCGCTTGGCGCCGTCGCCGTGTTTGGCCACAAAGCCGGCCACATCGTAGCACTCCGGCTGCAGGGCCGAGGTGACCACTATTTTGAGATTGTTTTTGGTCAGGTAGTAGGACATGCGGTCCCGGACACCGGTTTCCGGCCCCAGGTAGCCCGTAATCTCCATGCCCATGGCTTTGGCGTACCAGTAGGCGACCATTTTGGCCGAGCCGACATAAAATTCGACATAGTCGTATCCGCGTATATCCATTGAGTCGCTCATCGTATTGCTCCCTCAATATATTTACGTCTGTAACCGTCACTCCGGGAGATGGTTCCGTCGCGGAGCCGACCGCACGACAGTACTGCGATGGATGCCGGTATCTGATTGTCCCACCTGTCATAAAGTACCGCCCGGATAGAGCATTGGCAAGTACTTCGGATCCGAAGAACCGACTGATCGCGCTCGAGACCGTCGCTTTTACGGCACCGGGGACTTGAATTTGGTGTTAGATATAGATATATTGGACCAATTAAGTTTATTATTGGGAGATATCCGGGAATGCAGGGTACAGACAGAAGCACCGCCGGCGCCGCGACGCTGGATAACCCGCAGGTGGCACGCCTGCCGAACCACCTGAGGCAGTTCATTGTCGATCAGCGGTACGACGAGTATACCTCGATTGACCATGCCGTCTGGCGGTATATCATGCGCCAGAACGTCCATTTCCTTCGCAAATATGCGCATAAAGTCTATTTCCAGGGCCTTCTGGATACGGGCATCTCAATCGAGCATATCCCCAGTATTGAGGAAATGAACGTCATCCTGGGACGGATAGGCTGGGGTGCGGTGGCGGTTGACGGGTTCATTCCTCCGGCAGCTTTTATGGAATTCCAGGCTTACAAAGTCCTGGTCATAGCCTGCGACATGCGCCAGATCAACCATATTGAATATACCCCGGCACCCGATATTGTCCATGAAGCGGCCGGTCATGCGCCCATTATTGTCGATGTTGAATACGCCGAGTATTTACGTCGGTTCGGCGAGGTCGGTGCCCGGGCGATGTCCTCCCGCCAGGATTTCGAACTCTACGAGGCTATCCGGCATCTCTCTATTATAAAGGAAAGACCAACCGCTTCGGCGGAGGAGATAGCCGAAGCTGAACGGAAGGTCGAAACCTGCCAGAACAACCTCGGGGAGCCCTCGGAAATGGCCCGCCTGTCCCGCCTGCACTGGTGGACCGTGGAATACGGGCTGATCGGGACGCTGGATGCCCCCAAGATCTACGGCGCGGGGCTGCTGTCATCGATAGGCGAATCGGTCAACTGCCTCAAGGATCATGTAAAAAAGCTCCCGTACGAATTAGCGGCCCAGAACTACGCTTTTGATATCACGACCCAGCAGCCGCATCTGTTTGTGACGCCTGACTTTGAGATGCTGGCGGAGATTCTGGAGACGTTCGTTTCCACCATGGCTTTCAGCGTGGGCGGTATGAAAGGGCTGAGCAAAGCAGTGGCCTGCCGCAACCTGGCTACCGCCGTGTACAGCTCGGGATTGCAGGTCTCGGGCGTGGTGACGGAGGCCGTATCCGGCGGGGGAGAACAGCCGGAGTACCTGAAGTTTACGGGTCCCGTGGCGCTGGCGGTAGACGATGCCCAGCTCGAGGGCCACGGCAAGGACTATCATGCCGAAGGCTTCGGCTCCCCGGTTGGCCGATTGGCCGGCGAAAGTACGCCGCTGGAAGACTGGACCGACGAGCGGTTGGCGGACAAAGAGCTGACCGAAAACAGGGATGTGGCGCTGCAGTTTGAGAGCGGCGTGAGAGTCGAGGGCACACTGGCCAAAGTCTTGCGCCGCCACAACAAAATCATCCTGATGACCTTCACCGATTGTACCGTGACCCGGGGCGATCAGATTCTTTTCCGGCCGGAGTGGGGCAACTATGATATGGCCGTGGGGGAGAGCATAATCTCGGTCTTTAATGGCGCTGCGGACAAAGATGCCTACCTGCAGGTGGCTCTTGTCCCGGGCGAACGGACCATCAGAGCCGAGTAT
>JAHIVM010000578.1 GCA_018816665.1 Candidatus Zixiibacteriota bacterium | reverse complement strand
GCCGTCGAAAACCTGTCATAGTGCCGATTCCTGTTTTGTGTTGAGAGTCCATCGCATGATTACGCGGGAACCCGGCCTGAGCAAGTGAAAAATGCCTGCCGGTGCGTGATGCTGCTACTTCTCATTTGCGGCAGAATGAGTCGAGTCTGCTGCCGCGGGAATCGTATCCGTTGTGACGGCGGTCGTATCATACATCGCCGCATTCTTGTGAATCGGATCGGCCGATATCTGGTAGATGTCTCCCCGACGCATGGTGTCGAGCATTGTAAGCCCGATGAAGATGGTCAGAAACACAATGCCGGCCAGAAATATGACCAGAAAGACTTTGCGGTCGAACCAGAGGTGCATGAAGATGAGCCCCACAGCGGCCGCCTTGACCGATGCTACCGCCAGCGCGACCACGATATTCCAGCCGCCCAGATCGACAAACGATACCATTACGGTAACAACAGTGAGCACGAACAGTGCTGCGGCGGTTCCGAGATACACCTGCAGTGGCAGGACATGAGGCGTGTTGGTTTTGTTTTGCTGACTCATATGCATCACCCTATCAAGTACAAAAGCGGGAAAAGGAAAATCCAGATCATGTCCACCAGGTGCCAGTACAGGCCGGTCATTTCCATCGGCGTATAGTATTCACTCGAGAGTTCGCCCCGCCGCGTGCGCATCAACACCCAGCCGATCACCGACATGCCGGCCAGCACGTGCACGCCGTGCAGTCCGGTCATGGCAAAATACACACTGAAAAACACATGCGGGTTGGTGCCCTCGATCCCGGTGAAGGTATAGAACTTGCCGGGCAACTGCCCCAGATGGATCTTGTGACTGTACTCAAAGTATTTCACGACCAGGAAGGCCGCCGCCAGGAGCAGCGTGACAACTAGGTAGCGGATCGAGACATCACGACGGTCGAGCTGAATACTGCGGATAGCGAGGGCCATGGTAACTGAGCTTGAGATCAGTACGAACGTGTTGAGTGTTCCCAGGTACACGTTCAGATGTTTGTGGGCATTGAAAAACATGTCCGGATTCCATGCCGGGAATACGGTGTATGCCACAAACAACCCGCCGAACAGAAGGACCTCGGTCAGGAGAAACAACCACATGCCCATTTTGGCCGACTCGGCCTGCTGGGCGGGCTCACTGAAATGGTGAGCCAGATGGGCGGGGTGGGCAGAATGTTCGTGTCCATCCATGTGATCAGATTGTCCTTTCCGGTACATTTTTGTCATAGTCGTACGGACCGTGAGAAAATTTCGGGGTCTCCACAAAATTTTCTGTGGGTGGCGGTGATGTTGTCTCCCACTCCAGGGTCAGCGCGCCCCAGGGGTTGTTGCCTGCCGGACGGCCCCGTTTGATAGAGTGAAACAGGTACACTCCCATTATGATGAAGCCGACTGCCATCACCCATGAACCGACCGATGAAAACGCGTGCAGCGGCTGGTACTGATCCATGTACGTGTAGTAGCGTCGCGGCATACCCTGCGAGCCCAGGATGAACTGGGTGAAAAAGGTCATGTTGAAGCCGACAAACACAAACGCAGCCGCGATTTTGGCCCAGAATTCACTGTACATGCGTCCCCAGATTTTCGGCCACCAGTAATGAATGCCGCCGAGAAAGGCCATCACCGTGCCGCCAACCATCACGTAATGGAAGTGGGCCACTACGAAGTACGTGTCATGCAGGTGAATATCAACCGCCAGCGCACCCAGGAATATCCCGGTCAGGCCGCCGATCGTAAACAGGAACAGGAATGACAGGGCGTATAACATCGGTGTCTCAAACGTGATTCGGCCCTTGTACATGGTAGCCAGCCAGTTGAAGATTTTGATGCCCGACGGTATCCCGACCAGGAAGGTCAGGAATGAAAAGATAGTCGCTGCCAGTTGTGACTGACCGCTGACAAACATGTGGTGTCCCCACACCAGGAAACTGATGAAAGCGATGGCCAGACTGGAGTAGGCAATGGCCGTGTAGCCGAAGATGCGTTTTTTCGAAAAGGTGGAAATCAACTCGGAGATGATACCCATACCGGGCAGAATCATAATGTACACCGCCGGGTGTGAGTAGAACCAGAAAAAGTGCTGGTACAGCACCGGGTCGCCGCCCATCGCGGGATCAAAGATACCGATCCCCGCCACGCGCTCCAGAATCAACAACACCATGGTGATGCCCAGTACCGGTGTGGCGAGGACCTGGATAATCGCGGTGGCATACAAGCCCCACACAAACAGCGGCATCCTGAACCAGGTCTGGCCGGGAAGCCGCATTTTGTGGATGGTGACGATGAAATTCAGGCCGGTGAAAATCGATGAAAAACCGAGGATGAACACACCGAGAGTCATTGATATCACCGATGTCTGCGTTTCGGTGGCGTACGGCGTGTAAAAGGTCCAGCCGGTATCGACCGAGCCCATGGCTATGGAAATCACTGCGAAAATCGAACCCAGGATGTAAACCCACCAGCTGGCCAGGTTCAGGCGAGGGAAGGCGACATCTTTGGCGCCGATCATTTGGGGCAGCAGGAAATTGCCGAGCGCGGCCGGGATCGACGGGATGATGAACAGGAAAATCATGATGGCGCCGTGCAGGGTGAAAACCTGGTTATAGGTGTCGGCCTCCATGAGGTTTCTGCCCGGGCCGAGTAACTCCAGGCGGATCAGAATGGCAAACACGCCGCCGACCAGAAAGGCCGCCATGATGGAGAAGAGGTAGAGTACGCCGATCCGCTTGTGATCCAGCGTAAACAGCCACGATTTCCATCCCCTGGTCGCGTTAAGAAAGTTCTTCTCGGGAATTGTATTCATCAGCCGGTCTCCGGTCTACTGTAACGATTTTATGTAGGCGACTAGTGCGTCGATTTCGCGGTCTTTGAGAATGCCCTGGTAGGTCGGCATAACCGGCTGGTATCCGGCCACAACCGAGGCCTGCGGCTCCAGAATCGACTCACGAATATAGTTTTCATCGATTATCACCGTCCCACCCGAGGTCAACGCGACCGGCTTGCCGAACACGCCGTTGAGCGGTGGTCCCACCACGCTTTTGCCTTCCAGACTGTGACAGGTGACGCAGGCCTTGGAGACAAACAACCGTTCCCCGTACTGCTCCGGAGCCAGGTCTGAGCCGACGTTTGAGGCAGTTTCCAGCCACTCGGCGTACTCGCGCTCCGGTACCACGCGCACGGTACCTATCATACTGGAGTGTCCGGTACCGCAGAATTCGGTGCAAAACAGATTGTGGGTGCCCTCGCGTTTGGCCTCAAACCACACAATCGTATAGCGATTGGGCAGGACGTCCATTTTGACCCGGAAGTCGGGCACGAAAAAACTGTGAATGACATCTTTTGAGGACATCAGCAGCTTGACCGGTTTCCCTGCCGGGATCACCAGTTCATTGACCGTGTTGGCGCCCTCCGGATAGTCAAAGGTCCAGAACCATTTCTGTCCGGTGACCTTGATTTCCATCGCGTCCTTTGGGACGACATTCATCTTGAGATAAACGTTGAAGCCCCAGAAGAACACAATGACGACCAGGATGGTCGGAATGATCGACCAGGTGAGCTCAAGCTTGGTATTGTGCGATATCCCCGCGGTGGGTGCGGCCGCGTCACCCTGTCGGTGGCGATAGCGTAGGCCGAAAAAAATCATCCCGGCGAGTACGATGCCAAACATGACAATCGACGCATACACCAGGAAGTAGAAGAGTGCATCGACCTCACCGGCAATGGTGGAACCGCCCGGCGGCAGAAAGAGAGTTGCGGTTGTGTCCATATACCCCAGTTTCTGTTTATATCCGTCGCCCGGACAACTTCTGGCTGCCGTTGACCGACCGTCGGCTTTTCCTGTCGCGTACCCAGAGACCGCCCAGCAGCAGCCCCAGAGCAGCCAGGGTCATGCCTCCCCCCAGTCGCATCACATTGCCGGCCAGAACCGTGTAACTGCCGGACTGAGGATCGTAGTGGTAGCAATACAGTAGTATCTTATCCAGCGTGCTTCCGACCTTGCCTTCCGATGCATCCATCAAACCGAGCCGGAAGTCCCGTTCCGGGTACTGAATACCGTACAGATAGCGCGAGATTACCCCACCTTCGGTGATCATGGCCAGCATGGCCGGATGGGCATACTGCTTTTGTGTTTCGTCGTAGTAATACTGGAAACCCACCGCATCGGCCAGTT
>JAHIVM010000046.1 GCA_018816665.1 Candidatus Zixiibacteriota bacterium | reverse complement strand
TTCGGTGGCGCCCAGTTCCCGACCGTGACGGGCCGCACGTCGAAGAATGCGGCGCAGCACGTACCCGCGCCCCTCGTTTGAAATCCCGGCGCCGTCGGCCAGCGAGAAGGTCAGCGCTCGAATGTGATCGGCCACAATATTGTGAGAGACGGGAAAATCACTGTACTTCGCGCCGGTGAGATCGGATACGGCAGCTATCAGGTGCTGGAAGAGATCGATACCATAGTTGGTGTCGACATTCTGCATGATGGCCGCAATGCGTTCCAGTCCGGCGCCGGTGTCGACCGATTTCGCGGGCAGGTCGATAACCTCGCCCGACTGCAAGTGGTCGTACTGCATGAACACCAGATTCCATATCTCTACAAAGCGATCGGTTTCACCGTTGACAACATCGTTGGGACCGGTGCCGTACTTCTCCCCGCGATCGAAATGCATTTCGCTGCAGGGACCGCAGGGACCAACTTCGCCCATGGACCAGTAATTGTCTTTTTTGCCGAACCGCTCGATACGTCCGTTTTTGAGCTCCGGAGCTATTTTGCCCCAGAGTTCGAACGCCTCGTCATCGGTCTCATACACCGTGGCATACAGACGATCGCTGGGTAATCCAAGAACCTTGGTAACATACTCCCAGGCGTAGGCGATCGCCGCTTCCTTATAGTAGTCACCAAACGACCAGTTACCGAGCATCTCAAAAAACGTATGGTGTCGGGCAGTAAAACCCACATTGTCCAGGTCGTTGTGTTTGCCGCCGGCGCGGATGCACTTCTGCGCACTGCAGGCGCGGGGATGATCGGCTTTGCTTTTTCCCGTAAAAATATCCTTGAACTGGTTCATCCCGGCATTGGTGAACAGGATGGTCGGGTCATCAAAAGGGATCACCGGGGAGGACGGCACCAGGCGATGGTCGCGCTTCACAAAGAAGTCGAGAAACGATTGTCTGATCTCAGCGGTCTTAATCTTCACATACCTCGTTTGTACGGTTTAGTAACGTCTCAAATGCAGCTTTGGCGGCCGAGTAACTTATTCCTCGCCGGGAAAGGTAAGTATAGGCCTTCCTCCGGGACGTTTCAAGATCAAACTCGGAGAAGCGCAGCCATCGCTTCTCCAGGGCGGCCACCGCCGTATCGACTTCATCGCGCCCGTGCAGCAACGTGTCCAGCGCCGTTTCCGCGATCGCCGAATCAATCTGTTTGCGTTTCAGAACCGCCAGCAAATATGCCCGTCCCGCCGGCCGCCGCTCCAGGGTCTGACGGGCCAGTTCGAATGCATACTGAGCGTCATCAACCAGCCCCCGGGCCACATACACCGCCACCACCTCGTTAACCGTCGAACGCGCAAACTGTTTCCGGATCAGCTTGGTTATCAGCTCTCCCTCGGAGTGCGCCCGCATACCCAGCAGCCGGGCAACCTCGCGGTCGCAGTTATCGCGCTCGGCCTCCTGTGTTAACTGCCGCAGTTGCGGCTCGGTAAGGACAATGCCGGACTTCAGGCGGTGTTTGTTGTAGATGCCGGGGGACAAGCGGAGAGGTTCTGTTAGAGTCGATATCTCGACGACATAGCCGAAGCCGGAAGCAGTTATTTTTGTGATCTTGATCGTCATATATCAACCGGTGCTGTGTTGGCTTCCAAGTATACGGACCACTATCCCCCCGGGAAAACAAAAACCTGACGGGAGCACAATTACTGCCGCACGGGTGGCAATGGCCCTTCAATGGCGAAGCGCAAAAGTACCATATCATACTGCATTATCCACAAAAAGCGACATTTTGTGGGGCGATTCGTATAATGTGCATATCTGGTGATTTGTGTGTTGACAGACTCGGGACCGCATAGTATGTTATCGTCTGATACATTAGTCTGGTATCTTGTTTGGCCATATATAGTTGAAAGAATTCTGATATAGCGTGGCAGACAATCATTTGGCTGCCTTACAGATACACGAACAACTCGATACTGTCCGCCTTAAAATGCATGGGGAGAACATGGACTTGGATCTACAGGGAAACATCGAAAAGTTTACGCTCCCGGAGATAATGCAGCTCATCGCGGCCGGTCGCAAGTCCGGCACCCTGGGTATTCAGCGGGACGATTCGATTGTGATGATCTATTTCGATGCCGGCGATATCACGTACGGCTACGGTCCCCGTCAGACCTACCACCTGGGACAACTGCTCCGCGAACGCGGTAAAATCAACGGGCAACAGCTTGATGAAGCGGTCACGGCCCAGGCGCGTACTGACAACACCAAACGCCTCGGCGAGATTCTCGTAAACAAGGGCTTTATTGATCGCGCCGACCTGGTGGCCGTGGTCACCGACCAGATTAATGAACTCCTGTACTCGTTGATGTCATGGCAGTCGGGATCGTTCAAGTTTTACGAGGACCAGTTCCCGACCGACGAGGAGATTACGGTCAAGCTGTCGGTTGAGAATGTGATCCTCGAAGGCCTTCGTCGCCTTGACGAGCAAAATCTGGTGGCCGAAACACTGCCGTCGCTCGATGCCGTCTACTCGATATCCGCCTCGCAGGCGGGACGGACCCGGGCGGTGGAAATGAAAGCCTCGGAATGGAACGTCATGGCGCTGGTCGACGGCAAGCGATCACTCAATCAGATTTGCGACCTTGGTCCTCTCGGTCGTGAGGAGTCACTTAACCGTCTGGCGCAACTCAAGCTGGCGGGGATAATCACCAAGACCGAGCGGAAACCTCTGGAACAGACCGATGGCTCGCAGCTGGAAGCCATGGTCAATCGTCTGGGATCGCTGCTGGAGGGCTACCTGACCGACAAGGCCGAGGCGGTTCCCCGGACTGTTGATCGCAGCAACCTGAAGACCGTGCTGGCTGGGGAGCGCGAGTGAGCCGAACTGACACGCTGAAGAAGCTCGAGCACATGCTTGAGTCGTTTTTGGACAGGGCGGTGGCGTTGAAGGCCGAGAGGATAGGCGTCCTCGACGGCATCAACCGGCTTGATGATATCGCCCGCGAGATGCAGGGCGGCAATGATGTCACCGACTCAGTCGGCAGCTGGTTTGCCACTCACAATCGCTGGTTGGATGACCGGATGTTGCGTCCGGCGGAGCGCAGGCGAGTCAACGGTATCCTGGACGAAATCCGTCGGGGCATCCCTGCCGGAGCGAGTTCGTCGCCGGCCACCCGGAAGGTCGCTGGCGAAATAGATCGCTGGACGGGCGCCGGAAGACCTTCCCGACCGGACTCCGAAACAGCCTCCAGACTGGTTTTGAGGCGCGGCACGGAAGAAAAAACGGACCACCGCGAGCCCACTATCGCCAAGTTTGCCAATACCTTAGAGAAAATCACCAACCTCTTTGCCGACTGCAGCGGCAACAAAAAACACCTGATGTCGGCCCTTGATGACGCCCTGTTGTCGGCGGGTAATCAGGGCAATAAAGAGGCCTTGCATTTGTCGGCACTCATCATATATTACCTCAAACAAAACGGCTACAAAGTGGAGCCGTATGTTTCGCAGCTTAAGGAAGCCGAACGGCTGCAGAAAGGCCACGGTGGGTCATGCTGAATGCGGCAGAGAAATCCTACTGTCTGGCCCTGCAGGCGCTAAGGAACAAACGGTATCAGGAGGCGGTTGGGTATTTTGATCGAGCCGCCGATTACTTTGAGCAGAACAAAGAATTCGCCGTCCTTCGCGACACTACCCGGCTGCTGTTGGCAGTCAAGGGTGAGTTATCGGTGTCCGGAGGCGATGACACGTTGGTGATTGAGGAGGTATTCTCAGATGGCAAAGAAGCAGACGTTTCTCGATAAGACGGTCGCCAAAGGCGCCGGATCGGTCTGCCCCGTCTGCAAAGGTGAAGTAAGTTACGTCAAGCAGGTAAAAGCGGTTAAAAGCGATGTCGGATCGTGGAAATTCCGCACCAACAGCATTCCCGTCTGCAAGTGCAACGAGAACGAGGTTTACGCCTGAGTCCCTCCACCTGATCGCAGATTCCAAAGCTCCCGTTTTTCGGGAGCTTTTTTCTTGTCCCCTGCACTTGCCCGTCATGCTTGTATGCTTCACCAAACTCACCTATATTGCCCCACGAACCGCGCCGGTGACAGGTTGCCGGAAACCGGGTTCGTACCCCGCAGGTTAGAGGTATGGAGGCTGCCGCAGGAAAAGGCACAGGTCCCGGAAATATGAATAGCCACAATCACTCCCCCAGACCACAAACAACCCCCGGTCCATCACGACACGAGGTCTGGCTGATGTTTGACCGGATTGCGCGGCGATATGACTTTCTCAATCATATGCTGTCGGCGAATCGCGATGTGAAGTGGCGACGGCAGCTGGCTGACCTACTGCCCGACGGCGAAAACCTGCGTGTCCTGGATCTCGCCACCGGCACCGGCGATCAATTGCTGTCTCTCTACGACTGTCAGCGGGTGGCCGACGGCGTGGGCATAGACATGGCGGATCGCATGCTCGATATCGGCCGCAAAAAAATCTCCGATCGCGGCCTGAGCGACAAACTGCAACTGCGCACGGGCGACGCCCAGCAGATTGAGGAAAACGATCATGCTTTCGATGCCGTTACGATTTCTTTCGGCATTCGCAATATGTCCGATGTACGGGAAGCACTGGCCGAAATGTTCCGCGTTCTCAAACCCGGCGGCCGCGCCCTGATCCTGGAGTTTTCGCTGCCCTCGAATACCCTGATGCGGCGTCTCTACCTGCTGTACCTTCGTCATATCCTCCCTCGCCTGGGACGCGCCATATCGGGCGAGGACGGCGCGTACCGCTATCTCAACCAGACCATTGAATCCTTTCCTTATGGCGACGAGTTTTGCCGACTGATGAGAGAGACCGGTTTCACCAATGTTGCCGATAACAAACTCACTCTGGGCGTAGCCTCGATATATCAGGGGGATCGGCCATGACTCCGGTAGCCGGCAGCCCCGGACGTACCAAAACCCAGGCGAAACTGCGAGCCGCAATTGTCGACGCCCTCTCCCGAATCGGGTCCGATAGCCCCCTGCTGAGAGTTGCCGTTCACATCGATGAACTCGACCTCCTGACCTGGCTCGATCGCCAAAGCGCGGCCGTCAAAACTTACTGGCGGAATCGATCCGACAGCCTCGAAACGGCAGGAGTGGGCGTGGCCGATGAACTCAGCCTGTCCGACGGTCAACCGTTGCTCAACATGCTTGAGACCCTGCAGGAGCAATTGCTGCACACAGAGCCCGACCTGAGGTACTACGGCGGCGTGCGTTTTGATCCTCACACACAGAGCAACGACATTGGTTCGAAATGGCAGCCGTTTGGCATGGCCCGTTTTGTCCTGCCGCGCTTTGAGATTGTGCGCGATGATTCCGGGTATCGTCTGGCCTGCAACCTGACCGAAAAAGACCTGACACAGAGCACTCCGGAGTTACTCGCCGATGCCGTGGACGAGCTGTCATTTGACCCGGTCGCGCCGGACGGCGAGGACTTCTCAGTAGGCACCCGCCAGGACATACCGAATCGGGACCGTTGGACGGATGATGTCCGGAACGCGGTCTCCGGGTTCACGCGGGACGGTATCGAAAAGCTGGTTCTGGCCCGACAGTCCGCTTTCCGGATCACCGGCTCCCTGACTCCCTGGCGGCTCCTGTCCCGGCTGCGACCCTCCGGTCGTAACTGCTTTTTGTTCGGCCTGCAGCCGGAGAAGGGCGTTGCGTTTGTTGGCACCACTCCCGAACGGCTGTACCGTCGCGACCAGCACACCGTCCGATCTGAGGCTCTCGCGGGCACGCGTCCCCGCGGAGTGACCACCGAGCAGGACCGGGCTCTGGAAAAGCAATTGTTGGGCTCGGAGAAGGAGCGTCGGGAGCACAAGTATGTCGCCGACAATGTGTCCGGTACGCTGGACAGCCTTTGCGATCATCTCGAGGTCACCCACGAATACGAGGTGGTCAAACTTCACCGCGTCCAGCATCTCCGCAGCCGTTTTGTCGGTCAGCTGCATCATCGGGCAGGCGACTCCGAACTGCTTTGCCAGCTCCCCCCCACGCCCGCCGTGGCCGGATATCCCGTGGCCGCGGCATGCGCCGAACTGGGCCGGGTCGAGTCTTTCGATCGGGGCTGGTTTGCCGGGCCGGTGGGCTGGATCGGCGCCGATGCTGCCGAGTTTGCAGTCGCCATCCGTTCTGGCCTGGTGCGGGATGAGGAACTGACCCTGTACGCCGGTGCAGGCATTGTGAAAGGCTCGCGGGCCGGCGACGAGTGGCTGGAAATCGAAAACAAAATCGCACACTTTCTGTTGGCTTTGGGAGTGCAAGTCTCATGAGTTCTGCCAACATAAATTCCGTGTGGGCCGACCTGATGGTAGAGGAGTTGTATCGGTGCGGCGTTACCTGCGTCGTTCTGTCTCCGGGATCGCGCTGCACACCTTTGACCGCCGCCTTTGCAGGTCATCCCTTCATCGACAACGTGAAGCATTTCGATGAGCGCGGGGCGGCCTTTTTTGCACTGGGACACGCCCGGGCCACCGGCGAGCCGACGGCGCTGCTGTGCACGTCAGGCACGGCGGTAGCCAACAACTACCCCGCCGTCATCGAAGCGTCAATAGACAACCTGCCGTTGATCGTGCTTTCGGCCGACCGCCCCCCCGAACTGCGCGACACCGGCGCCAACCAGACCATCCGGCAGGTGGGAATTTACGCCGACTACCCGCGCTGGCACCATGACTTCCCCTGCCCGTCGGCGGACATTGATCCCCGGTATGTCCTGACAACCATAGATCAGGCGGTATACAGGGCAACCCGCATGCCGTCCGGACCGGTACACCTGAACACACCGTTCCGGGAACCGCTGGCACCGTTGCCCGACGGCTCTGTTCACGTAGCTTACTTCGAACCATTGAAGGGCTGGCAGAACAGTCAATCCCCGTTCACCATTTACGAGCAATCTGATGCCTTGCTTTCCGATTCCCAGATCGCGGACGTGGTCAAACGACTGAACACCACTGAACGCGGCGCCCTGGCCGTGGGCCGGCTCGAACGGGAAGTAGACATCAGCGCCGCCCGGGAACTGGCCGATACACTGAAGTGGCCGGTCATTGCCGATATAATGTCGGGTCTCCGATTGACGGATTCGAAATGTCTCAATCGGCCGTTCGCCCTCCGGTCTAAAACGATGAACGAAACGCTGACATCACCGAGGCTGGACACGGTGTTGCATCTGGGTGGACAAATCACCGCCAAAGAAACCAGCCAGTGGTTGGCTAATCGTCCCCCGGCCAGGTATCTGCGGGTAGCAGACTCACCGGCCCGACTTGATCCCGGACACGAGATCTCGGACCGGTACGAGATGCGGGTGTCCGACTTTTGCAGGCAGATTCTGCCGTCGCTCTCACCCCTGCCGGAGAGCAGCTTCGAGCACCAGCGGGCGTGGTTTGAGCACGCGCTAAGGTGCGATGGCAGTGAGATATCGGTACCGAGCGGACCGCCGGATGAAATCGCCGTGGCCGTGCTGCTGTCCCGGCACCTGCCGCCCGATGCCGCCCTGTTTCTCGCTTCCAGCATGCCGATCCGTCGCATGGACACTAATGCCCTGACCGGCTGCGGGGTGATCCGGGTGGGCGCCAACAGAGGAGCATCGGGTATCGACGGCACCATTGCCAGCGCCGCCGGATACGCGGCCGGCCTCAACAAACACGTCGTGCTGCTGATTGGAGACACGGCCGCCCTGCACGATCTCAATTCGCTCGCACTGGTCGCAAAACTGCCCACGCCGGTCACGATAATAATCGTTAACAACGACGGTGGAGGGATTTTTGAGCAACTACCGATATCACGCTTTCCGGAACTGTGCGAGGAGTACTTCGTCATGCCTCACGGTTTGTATTTCGAGGACGCCGCCGGTATGTTCGGCCTGCCTTATCATCGAATCAACACCAACGAGGAACTTGTTGACGCTCTGAGACTCCTCCCTGATACGGAGATGTCGCGGATAGTTGAGATTGTCATTGACCGCAGCTTCACCAATCCGCCGCTCAAAAAGAAAGTGGAGCGGCGTCAACACCCGGCCCTCCGGCGAAAGCGGTAAGATGGCTATCCCTCTGAGTTTTTCTTACACCTGTTCCGATCCGGCCGCCACTACCGTCCTGTACCTGCACGGCTTCCTTGGTTGCGGCGAGGATTGGAGCGATGTCGCACTGAGGATAGGCTCTCAGTTTTCACACTTGACGGTTGATCTCCCCGGTCACGGGCCTCATCCGCAAGACGCCGCTCCCGATTACTCCATGGCCACGTCGGCGCAACATCTTATTCGTCTGCTCGATCATCTTCGGCTGGACAGTTGCGATGTGGTCGCTTACTCGATGGGCGGACGGCTGGCGCTGTATCTCGCCGTTCATTTCCCCGACCGGTTTCGCCGTCTGGTGGTAGAATCGTCATCGCCGGGCCTCAAGACCGTTGAAGAACGGACTGAGCGATGCCGTCGCGACAACCAGCTCGCCGACAGCCTGGAAAAGCAAAGCTTCGAATTGTTTCTCAACATGTGGTATGGGCAACCCCTGTTTGCGACTATGGATCGCACGGGCGACCGTTTTGCCTCGCTGATCGGGCGACGGCGCCGGGGGAAGCCACTTGCCCTGGCCCGCTCGCTCCGCGATATGGGCACCGGTGCACAACCATCGCTCTGGAACCGGCTGACCGAACTGGCCATGCCGATCCTGTTTCTGGCCGGCGAGAAGGATCGGAAGTTCAGCCGACTGGCCGCCGACATGGCTCACTTGTGTCCGCAGGGAGAACTGGCTATACTGGCCGAGGCAGGACACAACGTCCATTTCGAACAGCCGGAACGTCTGGCCGACGAGATACGGCGTTTTCTGACACAGCAGGAGTAGAAACGACATGGCGATCTTCAACTGGCACGAAGCAAAACAGTACAGTGATATCCTGTACCACAAGCTGGACGGTATTGCCAGAATCACGATCAACCGACCCGATGTTCGCAATGCCTTTCGGCCGACCACGGTTCAGCAAATGTCCGATGCGCTCCAGGATGCGCGCATGGACTCCGATATCGGCGTGGTTATTCTTACCGGGCAGGGAGAAAAAGCGTTTTGTTCCGGCGGTGATCAGCGGATTCGCGGCGAGGCCGGTTACAAGGATGACAAGGGTGTGAATCACCTGAACGTGCTGGACTTTCAGCGCCAGATGCGCACCTGCCCCATTCCGATAATAGCAATGGTGGCGGGCTATGCCATTGGGGGTGGCCATGTTCTGCACCTCATGTGCGATCTCACGATCGCGGCCGACAACGCCATCTTCGGGCAGACCGGCCCCAAGGTCGGGTCTTTCGACGGCGGCTTTGGCGCCTCATACATGGCCCGCATTGTCGGACAGAAAAAAGCCCGCGAAATCTGGTTTCTTTGTCGTCAGTACAATGCACAGCAGGCACTGGATATGGGTTTGGTCAACACCGTGGTACCACTTGACCGGCTGGAGGAAGAAACGGTGCAATGGTGCCGTGAGATTTTGGCCAACTCACCGATTGCCATCCGCTGTCTCAAGGCGGCCATGAATGCCGACTGCGACGGTCAGGCCGGGCTGCAGGAACTGGCCGGCAATGCCACCATGCTGTTTTATATGAGTGAGGAAGGCCAGGAAGGTCGCAACGCATTTCTCGAGAAGCGCAAACCGGATTTTTCAAAATTCCGCCGCCAACCGTGAGGCTTTGTCTGTGACCCGGTCCCCGGTCGACATCTGGGTGCTCGCCGCCCGGCCCAAAACCCTGGCTGCGGCGGCCGCACCGGTTCTTATCGGCATCGCCATGGCTCATGCGGCCGGCGGCTTCCATCTCTGGTCAGCCCTGGCTGCTTTGACCGGCGCCCTGCTTATCCAGATAGGCACCAACTTCGCCAATGATTATTACGACCACAAAAAGGGCACCGATACGGAAGACCGGCTTGGTCCCCTGCGCGTGACGCAGGCCGGACTGGTTGCTCCCGCAACCATGAAACGTGCTACCTATGCTGTATTCGGCCTGGCAATCCTCGTAGGAGTGCATCTGGTCTGGCGCGGCGGCTGGCCCATTGTTGTAATTGGATTGCTGTCCGTGCTGTTTGGCGTTTTGTACACGGGCGGCCCCTGCCCGCTCGGGTACAACGGACTGGCCGACATCTTTGTCCTGATTTTTTTCGGTCCGGTAGCCGTGGGCGGTACGTACTACGTCCAGACTCTGACCATCCACACCCCGGTGTTGCTGGCCGGACTGGCACCGGGGTTGTTCTCCGTAGCGATTCTGACCGTCAACAATCTGCGTGACATTGACAACGATCGCGCGGGCGGCAAAAAGACCCTGACCGTCCGATTCGGCAAAACCTTCGCGCGATTTGAGTACCTGACGACGATTGTGGTGGCCTGCCTCTTGCCGGTCGTTTTGCACGTTCTCTACGATACGTCGCCATACCCCGTAATCAGCGCGGCGACCCTGCTGTTGGCAATCCCCTGTGTGCGCCAGGTATTCACGGTGGCCGGTAAACCTCTCAACGACACGCTGGCTGCCACCGGTCGATTGTTGCTGATCTTCAGCGTGCTGTTCTCGATTGGATGGATCCTGTGAACATTGTTGGCGCTACGCTATTCCGGTATCGGCTGTCCCTGACCCGCCCGCTGTATCTCGGGGGTCAGCGACACATGTCGCGCGACGGTTTACTGCTGCGTTTCCGTTCGGCCAGCGGCAGCTTTGCCTGGGGTGAGGCCGCCCCCCTGCCCGGTTTCTCGGAGGAGACGCTGGATGAAACCCAGGCGGAACTGGTCGAGATCCTCCCCGAACTCCTCAATGTGGAGATGCTCGATGACCTGACATCGCTCGACCAGGCCTTTGAACGCTGGCTGGGGGCAACACTGCTCCCTCCCTCTGCCGTTTTTGCAATCGAAACGGCAGCGCTCGGCCTGCAGGCAGCCGAAGAATCCACCCCCCTGGCCGGTCTGCTGATCGACAACCCGCCCAAAGTCATCCCGGTCAACGGATTGGTAGTCGGCAATGCGGAAACGGCTGCTCGCCGCGTCACCGATCTGCTCGATGACGGATTCAGAGCGATCAAGATCAAAGTAGGACGGCAACCCGTCGATAAGGATATCGCCTTTGTTCGTTCCCTGGCGACTCTCATCGCTGCCAGGGCCGTTCTGCGTCTTGATGCCAACCGGGCCTGGTCGTTACCCGATGCCGTCACGTTTGTAGATGCCACCGCCGATTTGGGTATTGAATACATCGAAGAGCCGCTGGCCGATCCGGACGAGTTGCCGATGTTGATGGAACGCACGCCGGTTCCGTTTGCTCTCGATGAGTCCCTGCGCGAATTGAACCCGACCGACCTGAGCGGACTCCCTCCCTTTGCCGCGATTGTGCTTAAGCCGACTCTGTTGGGCGGTCTGGAACGTTGCGCTGCTTTTGCGCGCGCCGTCAAGGAGCGGGAGACCAAGGTAGTGATCAGTTCATCGTTTGAGTCATCGGTGGGCATCGCCACCCTCGCCCAGTTTGCCGCCGCGTTTGGAACACCCGACACGCCTCATGGCCTGGAAACCCTGGGCTGGTTTGAGCGCGACGTGCTCTCGGAGTCACTCAGACTCCACCAGGGATGCTTCGAGATGGACCGGTTGCACCGGGCCGCTGCCACCGTCGACACGCGGTTTCTCCAGGAGGTACTGGATGTCTGACCTGGTCTGCCCCATCGCCTCATCCCAAAAGAAACATCCCCAGGCAACAGCGTTGCGAGACGAACACAGCTCCACCAGTTACAGCGAGCTTGACAGCCAGGTAATCCAATACTGCTCCGTGCTGGCAGCAGCGGGGGTGAAACGCGGCGACCGGGCAGCAATTGCCGAAACCAATCGGATAGAACTCCCCGCCGTGCTTTTTGCGTTCTTTAGGATGGGTGTCACGGCCTGTCTCCTCAATACTCGTCAGCCCGAAGCAATCCTGGCTCAGCAGGTTGCATTCACGCGATGCAAATGGCTGGTAAACTTTGATTCACACTCGAAGTTACCGTCGACAGGTACCGCCGCGCCGCTGGTATTGTCTCCTCCGGGCGACCCCGGCCCGTCCGGTTCGCGCGAGTCGCAGGCCATGACGATCGATCAACCGGCCACGATTCTGTTCACCTCGGGTAGTACCGGAACGCCGAAGGCCGTCCTGCACACTTTCGGCAATCATTACTACAATGCGCTGGGCTCCAACGAGACTATTGTAGTTGAGCCGGGTGACCGATGGTTACTGTCCTTGCCGGTGTATCATGTTGGCGGGCTGGCAGTTTTGTTTCGGTGTTTTCTGGCCGGCGCCACGGTTGTGATGGCCGACCCCGGCGATGATCTCGCGGGACTGATCGACCAGCACGGCATTACCCACGTTTCGCTGGTAGCCACCCAACTTCGTCGCCTCCTGGAACAGACTGCCGACACCCTGGAACAGCTCCGCACTCTTAAGGCCATGCTGCTGGGCGGTGGGCCGATTCCCGAGCCTCTCATAACCCGGGCCGGCGAACGCGACCTGCCGGTGTATCGCAGTTACGGCCTGACCGAAATGGCTTCCCAGGTATCTACCTCGAGCCGTCCCGATGGCACCGCGCGGGTGATTCTGCCTTACCGAGAGGCCCGCATTGGCAAACACAATGAGGTTTTTGTGCGCGGGGCAACCCGCTTTGCGGGCTACGTGCAGGGGGACAAGTTGGTTCAGCCGTTTGATGATCAGGGCTGGTTTGCCACCGGTGACACGGGGTATATCGAAAACGACGGCCTTTTTGTGACCGGCCGGCGCGACTGCATGTTTGTCTCAGGTGGTGAGAATATTCACCCGGAGCAGATTGAACGGGTCCTCGACGGTATCGACGGAGTCAGTCAGTCGGTGGTGGTAGGATTGGCCGATGAAGAGTACGGCTGTCGCCCGGTGGCTTTTGTCAGGAGCGTAAGGTCATTGTCTTCCAATGAGTTGACAGCAGCACTGCGCGAACAGCTGCCCGGCTATATGATCCCGGCGGCGTATTTCCCCTGGCCGGAACACGTCCCCGTTTCCCTCAAGCCGGACCGCTCCCGGTTCCTTCGCCTTGCCGAAGACCTCTCCCAAAAACAGTAGATCCAAAACTCACCGCAAACCGTCGAGCGCGTCCCTGACGTTGCCCGGGATCGGCACTTTGTTGCCCCCGGAACCATCGGTGCAGACGTGTACGGTCGTGACCGTGGCCACATGCGTCTCGGCATCTCTCAGCAGGTTGGCCTTCAGCACAAACGAATGAGTGGATATCTTGTCGCAGGTCAGGTGAACCGTGATCCGGTCCCCGACATTGAGCTGGTGGTGATAATCGCATTCTGCATGAACCAGGGGAATCAGCAAATCACCGGTACGAATGATCTCCCCTATGTCAAACCCGCATGAGGTGAGATAGGCTTCGTAGGCATCGTGCATCACCCGAAAATGATTGCCGAAAAACAGTAGTCCGGCGGCATCGGTATCGTACAGCTTGACCCAGGTTTCGTAAGCAAACATCGGTATCCTTTCCGTGGCCGGACGCGGCCGGTCGACCTCGGCCCATTGTTTTTCAGATGTCGGCAATGTAGCCGGTTTTTGTGCAATTGTCAAAAGCCACATAGCAGGCAACTCCCGGTCCGAAGGCTCGTAAAGTGGTACGGATGGACTGAGAGAGGAAATTTCGCGCTAATGCCCTTGACAATTCGCCGCCGGAAGCCGTCAATTAGACCTGTGTTACAGATAACCGGCTCTACAAACCGACAATTGTCTGATTCGTTACATATATGCCCCTAAGGAGGATCTGTGCATAAGTTTACACTGCAACATCTGTTCGTTTGCCTTGCCGTGTTTTTGCTCACGGCTATGGCTGTCCCGGTCGGTGCCGAAACCGGTGCCCTGCCGCAGCGTGCGGATATCGAAGATCAATACAAGTGGAGTGTCGAGGATATGTACGCCACCCTCGATGCCTGGGAAGCCGATTTCGCCCGCCTGGAGGCCGGACTCGCCGGCTTCGAGCAGTACAAGGGCCACCTGGCCGACTCACCGCAGCAGCTCCTGAACTGCCTGCTGCTGTCGGACAGTCTCGGCAGTATCGATGGTGACCTGTATATCTACGCATACCTCAAGCTTGATGAGGACAATCGGGAAAGCAAATACCAGGATCTGGGCGGCCGCATCTCCGGATTGGACGCGCGTCTCGATCAGGCAACGGCCTTCATTGAGCCCGAAATTCTTGAGATGGACAAAGCCACGCTTGACGGTATGCTGGCCCAGGAGCCTGCCCTGGAAGTGTATCGCTATTATCTCGAGGAGTTGATGCGCCAGAAAGCGCATATCCTGTCCGCCGAGGAAGAACGCATCATGGCGCTGGCCTCTCCGGTCACCGGAGCTCCCGGCCGCATATTCAACATGATCGACAACGCCGACCATCGCATGGGCGCCGTAGTCAACAACGACGGTGACACCATTCAGCTCAACCAGGGTCGCTATGTCAAGATCCTGAAAGGCACCGACCGCGAGGCCCGTCGCATCGCCAACGACACCGTCCAGGCAAGCTGGCAGAAATACGCCAATACGCTGGCGGCGACTTTTGATGCATCCCTGAAGGCTGATTGGTTCCAGGCCCAGGCGCGGGGATACAATTCCTGCCTGGAGGCGTCGCTGGACAATTACGACATCCCCGTATCCGTATTCCATAACCTCATTGAGGCCGTGAACGAGAACCTGGAACCCCTGCACAAGCTGACTCGTCTTCGCAAACAGGTACTCGGGTATGACACGTTGTACACGTATGACCTGTCAATCTCACTGGTACCTGAGTTTGAAAAGGAATACACTTACGAAGACGCCAAAAAGCTGATGCTGGAAGGCCTCAAGCCGCTGGGCGATGACTACCTCAAGGACGTCAAAATGGGGCTGAAGAGCCATTGGATTGATGTGTTTGAATCCGAGGGCAAAGGCTCAGGCGCCTACAACTGGGGAACATACAATTCACATCCGTACATCCTGTTGAATTTCGACGGGACCCTGGGGTATGTGTTTACGCTGGCACACGAAATGGGTCATGCCATGCATGCCTTCAACACCAACGCCAACGAGCCGTATGCCTATCACGGACACTCGCTGTTTACGGCCGAGGTTGCCTCGACCTGCAACGAAGCGGTCATGATGAAGTACATGCTGTCCAAGGCAAAAACCCGCGAAGAAAAGATCGTCCTCCTCGACTACTACATCAACCAGATCGAGGGCACGTTTTTTACCCAGGTCATGTTCTCCGAATTTGAGCTGGCCGTTCACGATCATATTGAAAACGGCGGCGCCATCTCGCTGGATTACCTTCGCCAAACCTACCGCGACATTTTCCAGAAGTACCAGGGACCGGATCTGGTGATCGGCCCCAACAACGACCTGGGCTGCATCAAAATCGGCCACTTCTACCGTCAGTACTACGTGTACCAGTATGCTACCAGCTACTGCGCGGCCCAGGCTCTGTCCCAGAAGATCCTGGAAAAGGAAGACGGCGCTCTGGAGGCCTATCTCGATTTCCTGAAAGTCGGCAAATCGAAAAACCCGATCGACATCCTGAAAGACGCCGGTGTTGACATGAACAGCCCGGACCCCGTACAGCGAACCATCAAGCTGTTCGGCGAACTGGTCGACGAAATGGAAAGATTGCTGCTTCAGGAGAGTTAAACCTCCGCTGATACCTATCGAAAAGGCCGATCCCTGCGGGATCGGCCTTTTCTTGTGCCCAGAAATGAAAGGTAGGAGAGAGTTATTGCTCCGGTTCCACAGGCAGGTCGACCCGGGGGACCAGGAGAAAACTTGCGTTTTCAATCACGTCGCCACCCTCGGTGGGCGCAACTTCGAATTCTATCGACGGCGGGTCGGCGGTGTATCCCAGGCGGGACAACTGCGCTTCATCGATATACGCCCGATACTTGCCGGGCAGCAAACCGAGATAGAAGTATTCACCATCACTGAACGTGGTGATTTCCGTCAATACATCTTTGGACAGATTAACCACGTGAATAACAACACCGCCCTGCCCCGCGCGGCCATCGGGAAGAACGCGCTCCACCTTGCCACTGATTTCGCTGGCGGTGACGATAGGGACATCAATCGATGTTACCACGTTGGGGCTGAACATCACTTTGTAATTCTCATAGCTCGGCCGCATGGTGGGATCATCCAGGCTGTATTGATCAATCTGCACAACGTATTCGTCGTAAGGCCGCAGCCGATCATAGAAGAAGTTCTGATTCTCTCCGACGGGTCGGCCGCCCACACCGCTGATTCTGGCACGCAGTCCGGCCAGCTCTTCTTCCTCGGGATCCATTCGCCCGTTGAAATTGGCGTCGTGGTACGGGCGAACGACCGCGGAACCGTATCCCACGCCGT
>JAHIVM010000577.1 GCA_018816665.1 Candidatus Zixiibacteriota bacterium | reverse complement strand
GTCGACGCGGGTACGGTGAAGGCCGCAGCAAAGCCGGCGGAGACATCCGTCGCACCACCGGCACCGTCGTATTCGCGGACACTGAATATTGCCCAGGTTCGGGCCGGATGGGAAAACTTCCTGACCTTTTTCCGCAAGAAGAGCGCGATGCTGGCCTCCCAACTGAGTATGGCCGAGGTCGGATCAGTCAAGGAAGATCGGCTGGAACTGCGTTTCTCACCGTCGGAAGAAGCCTCGATGCAACTGGTCACCAAACCGGAAGCATCAAAGTCGATTCAGGATGCTCTGCGGGAACACTTTCAGGCGAACCTGCAGGTGCGATTTGACATTGATGAGGCAAAGCCGGCCAATGGCTCCGGCAAAGAGAAGCAACCGGCGGTGGATCCCAAGGACCTGGTGAAACAGTCTCCGCGACTAAAAAGCCTCCTGGCGAAGGTCGACGGAGAGATTATTGGTATAAAGAAAGTCGATGATTGATTTCCCGAAGTGGAGGATTGGTGATATGGGAAAAGGCGGACTCGGTAACATGATGAAACAGGTGCAGCAGATGCAGGCCAAGATGGAAGCCATGCAGGCTGAGCTTGAGGAGGCCCGGGTAGAAGGTACATCCGGCGGCGGCATGGTCAAGGTGACGGCCACCGGCAAGGGCGACCTGGTCGCCATTGAGATCGATCCCGAAGTGGTCGACAAAGACGATGTTGAGATGTTGCAGGATCTCGTCCTGGCCGCGGTCAACCAGGCCAAGGAGAAGTCATCGGAATTGCAGCAGGAGCAGATGTCCGGCATTACCGGCGGTTTGAATATCCCCGGCCTCAACCTTCCGTTCTAAACAGGGGCCGCAATTATGTTTGGATCTGCAGGATCTGTTGAGCGGCTGGTCAACTGGCTGGCCCGCTTACCCGGCATCGGACGAAAATCGGCTACGCGCCTGGCCTTTCATATCCTCAAACTCCAGAAGGAGGAAGCCCTGGAGTTTGCCGATCTCATTCGTGAGGTCAAGGAGAAGGTCCGGTTCTGTTCGATATGCTTCAATATTACCGAAAACGATCCCTGTTCCACCTGTACGGATTCCAATCGTCGCAAGGACGTTATATGCGTCGTGGAAGATGCGATGGATGTCGCGGCACTGGACAAGGTCGACGGGTACAACGGCCAGTTTCACGTGATCGGCGGCCGGTTGTCGCCTCTTGATGGCATCGGTCCCGATGATCTCAAGATACGAGAACTGCTGACGCGCATCGATGATTCGGTCGTCGAAGTGATTGTGGCCACCAATCCCAACGTCGAAGGCGAGGCCACCGCGCAGTATCTCGCCAAGCTGTTACGTCCCCTGGGCCCCCGGGTATCGAGAATAGCCCGAGGTCTGCCGGTGGGATCGGACCTGGAATTCGCCGACGCCGTCACGTTGTCGCGGGCACTCGACGGTCGTCAGGACATATAGCCTTTCGCTCTACTATCGTGACGGTATGAAAAAAGACAGTCTGTATCTGGTCTCGACGGTTCTGGCGCTGTTTGTGGTGGGGCGTTTTCTTGGCGGGACGCTGCTCTCAAACAACTGGTCGTTTACTCACTTCCAGTATCTCCCCGGCTGGTACGGTATTGTGTGGCTGATCCTGACCGTGGGGCTCAGTGTCCTGGCGGTCCGTTGCGCAGAACGAATCGACCGCCTGTCGCTGACTCAGCGAACCGTCGTACCGTCGCTGGTCGGTATCCTTGGCCTGCTGATCCTGGCCGGCATCGACTCCTTTGTCACCGGCGCCGGAAACGTACGGGTGGCCCAGATTGCCCAGGCCGATACGGTCATCCTCCGCTGGTTCGAGTTTGGGACCATAGGTGTTGTCACTGCCTTGCACAGCGTGTTCACAGTGCTGGGAGCCTCTGACACGGGTGGAGCTGTTCTGGCCTGGCGTGTGTTCGCCTATTTGTGCTCGGCACTGGCCCTGGTTGGCGCAGCCAGACTGGCCGGAGAGCTGACAAAACAATCCGGCCGACGAATACTGTACTTTGTATTGATTTTCTTCGGCGGACATTCACTGGTGACATTTGGGTTTGTCGGCGTGGAAGCGGTGCTTATCCCGCTGGTTGTCTGGTTGGGCGTGTGGATAAACCGGTTGCAGATCAAACGCACGCCGAAAGGCCTGGCTGCGCTGTGGCTCATCGTCGCCGCAGGCGTGGTAATGTACGCCGGGGCGGCGATTGTTCTCCCGGCCGTTGTGTATGCCTCCCTGGCTTCATTTGTCGGCAAAAAGCAGCGGGCCTACGCCCCACACACACTGGCGCTGCTGACCCTGGCGGCACTGCTGTTCCTTCTGTACAACGGCGCAGCCAATTCGCTGGAGCTGTCGGCCAGAGTGCTTGCCGTGCAGGGCAAGGCACCTTTTCAGGATTATGGTCTTTTCTCGGGACGTCACCTTGGTGACGTCTTTCAATTGCTCTTTCTTCTCGTGCCGATCCTGTTCGCAGCAACATTGCTGGTCCTGCGTCGCGGTTTCCGCTCCCCGAACAGCCGCGTAGTCGGCGGCGTCTGGTGGCTGGCGGTGGGCGGCGCAGTAGGGATGTTCGTTTTGGATCCGGTCAACAGCATCGTTCTGGATCTCCCCCGGTTTGCCGCTTTCCTGACCCCCTGCGCCCTCCTGGCGACGGT
>JAHIVM010000576.1 GCA_018816665.1 Candidatus Zixiibacteriota bacterium | reverse complement strand
CGTTATGGGACATAGGGATTCGGCGCTGATGGGGTATCGACGGGTGCTGCAGATCGATCCTCAGTTTGAACCGGCTCAGCAACGGGTCCTCGAACTGGCCGAAACCGTTAGCCAGTCTTGAATTTCCCGTATTTGGAGGGGCAAAAAATACGTCTCTCGCGTGTAAAGGTGGGCGGGAATTGGTCGAGATATATGATATAGATTATGCGATCGAATTAAGCAGGAAACGAGATGTTATCTTGAATCCAAAGGAGGGACAAGAGGGGCAAACGATGTTTTTGGGGCACCAATCGGACTGTGGTAGCTCTGTACCTTGCGACATAGGAAGTGACATGTCCTTTCACCCGTTTAGAAAACAAAAGGGTAAGGAAACCTTAGAATCATATTCAAGGAGGATTTGACGAATGTCACTTCGCATCAACCACAACCTGGCGGCAATGAACGCCAACCGTAACCTGGATCTTACGACCCAGAATCTGAACAAGTCGATGCAGAAACTGTCTTCAGGTTTCCGCATCAACGCTGCTTCCGATGACCCGGCCGGTCTCGTAATTTCGGAACAGTTCCGCGCCCAGATCGCGGGTCTGAACCGTGCTATCGAGAACTCGGAAGGATCCATCACGATGATCCAGACTGCTGAAGGCGCTCTGACGGAAATCAACAACCTGTTGATCTCCATGAGAGAATTGGCCATTCACGCAGCCAACGAAGGATTTAACGACGTTGACCAGCTGAAGGCGGACCAGGCTGAAATCGACAACGCGATCAAAACTATCGATCGTATTGCTGCAACCACCCAGTTCGGTACGAAGAAGCTGCTCGACGGTACGAAGGACAACGTGGCGACCATCACGACCGCCAACTCCTCGCTGCTTTCCATCAAGGAGTCCGGTCTGAGCAGTGGCGCCCATTCCATCACCTCCACGAAGACCAGCGATGCCTCAGCTTCGCTGAACACGACCTCTCTGGGTCTGTCGCTGGCCAACACGGACGGTGATCCGGTCAACCTCGACGAGAGAGTCCACACGATCGACGTCGTGCAGGCTTCCGGTGTTGCCGAGAAGAGTTCCGGTGTTGTCGGTATGGCCGATGCCTTTGGTAACGACCTGGTGCTCGCCGCCGCTGCCGACGCCGCTCAGCTTGGTAGTGCCTCGACCATCACCGCCGCAGTTGCCGCCAATGCCGGCAGCTACACGGTCATTGTCAATTACCAGGAGAACAATGAGTCTCCGACCGGTAACCAGAGCTTGACTGTCGATGTCGAAGTCGGTGACGACATGACCGACATCGCTGCCAAACTGCAGTCGCAGATTTCGCTGAACTCGTCCCTGGCCGGCAAAATCACTGCCACCGCCAGTGCCGCCAACGCGACCCTGCGTCTGACCGCTGTCAACGAAGGCGCTCAGTATTCCCTGAAGACTGAAGCCTCCAGCACCAATGCGACCACGGCCGTCTTCAGTTTTGCTGCCGGCGACGATCGCGGTGTCTCCGACAACGTGCTGAAGTTCACGGTTAACACGTCCAAGAACGCCAACCGTACCGCTGAGGTAACGGTTGCGGCCGGTACGTACACTTCGCTGTCGACGCTGAAAGACGCCATCAATACCGCGCTGGTCACCACTGGTGGCGCCGGCGGTTTTGGTACGGTTTCCGGCGACACGACCGGCGTGTCCGACATCACTGCGGAAGTCTTCAACACTTCTCAGTTGAAGTTCACCACGCGTGATGAAGGTTCCGACTACTCGCTCCAGATGCTGGATACCGGCGGCGGTACCGGCGACCTGATGAATGTCCTGAACATGACCGCGGATACCCTGGCCAACTCCGGCCGGGACGCCCTGGTGTCGTTTGACAACTACACCAACACGGTTACCTCGGTTCAGTACAATGCCACCGGCACCGCGACCTTGTACAACAAGGCCTCCGGTTCCACGGGACGCGGCTCGATCGACATGGTCATTGCCAACGCGCAGAACGGTATCAACACCGGCAACCTGTTGCTGGATGCCAAAGCCGCTCAGTTCGACGTGCGTCTTGACGGTGGTCCGGCCACGTCCATGAAGGCCGGCATCGAGAGTCTGGTGTACAACTCCGACCGTAGCGAATCTCTTGGAATCACCATCGGTCTGACCTCTCAGGGTGGTTCCGAGCAGATCAACAACACCGACCAGTCCCTGGTCTTCCAGGTTGGTCCGAATGTTGGACAGACGGTTGCCATCGGTGTCCGTAACATGTCCTCGTCATCGCTGGGCAAGGGTCTTGCCGGCAACCAGTTCCTGTCGCTCGCCAATGTCGACGTTACCACGTCGTCCGGAGCTCAGGACGCCCAGTCGATTATCGATGCGGCGATCAATGAAGTGTCAACTACCCGCGGTAAGCTGGGTAGCTTCCAGAAGAATTCTCTGGAATCCAACCTGCGTAACCTCCGGATTGCGGCTCAGAACCTGACCGCTTCGGAATCGCAGATTCGTGACACGGATATGGCCAAGGAAATGTCAGAATTCACCAAGAACCAGATCCTGGTTCAGGCGGGTACCTCCATGTTGGCTCAGGCCAACCAGACCCCGCAGGTCGTTCTGTCACTCTTCGGTTAAGCCAACATAGCGATCCGGGAGGGAGGCTCTACTCCCTCCCGGCTCTTTTAGCTGGACGACTGTACTACCGACAGTGATGTCCATGGAAACAGGAGTTCACAATGGCAGGCTTCTCGATTGACGGAATCAATTCCGGTATCGATACTACCCAGTATGTTGAGGCCATCCTCCAGTTCGAACGCCAGCCGGCCGTCCTTATGGAGTCCGACCAGGCGGAAAAGACTAATATCATTACGGCCTACAAGGCCCTCCAGGCCAAAGTCCTGGCGCTCCGCACGGAAATGGCCAAACTGGCCAAAACATCCACGTTCAACGCTTCATCGGTAGACATCTCCGACGATACGTACATCAACGCAACGACTACCGGACGAACCGCGGCCGGTTCCTACGATATTCAGGTGCAGTCACTGGCCCGAAACCACCAGATTGCCAGCCAGGGCTTTAACAGCCGGGTGGAATCCATCTTCGGGACCGGAACGATCGAAATCGCTGTCGGCGACGGGTCCTTCCGGACAATCACCATTGACGCCTCCAACAACTCTCTGGAAGGCATCAAAAAGGCCATCAACGACTCCGGCGCCGATGTCACCGCGAATATTGTGAACGATGGATCCAGATCCAATCCATATCGCCTTATTGTATCCGGCAACAAGACCGGATTAATCAACGAAATTTCGTTTACATCGACTCTCAGCGGCGGCGAAAATCTCAATCTCAACACCGCCACCTTTGACGTTCCCGAGATGCTCTCGGTAGCATCCGGCACGACTGCCGGCGTATCCCAGGGTGCCATGTCGGCCTTTACCGGCGACCAGAACAAGATTTATACGTTTACCGTCCAGGGCAGCGGTGCCCAGACGGTAGGTACGGACAATATCATTGTCGACTGGACCGACGGCGTCAATTCCGGGTCGATTGTTGTGACCCAGGCCGATACCGAGGTGGAACTGGTCGGCGCCGGCGCCGACGGTATGACCCTGTCGTTTTCATCCGGCGTGTTTACGGCCGGCGACACCTTTCAGGTACAGTCCTTTGCTCCGCTGCTT
>JAHIVM010000575.1 GCA_018816665.1 Candidatus Zixiibacteriota bacterium | reverse complement strand
GTTTGCACAACATTCTGTGCCCCTCTCGATAAAAAAGTTCACTGAAACATTGATAAAGCAAGGCCGGTGCCGGCCACGAGGAGACAGCGTAACATATTGTTATGCAGTTAGTTATGACGACCGACACCTTCCCCGACGGTCCATGAAGAGAGATGCCGATATGGGGATATCCCCCCATTGCGGGGGGAGACTGAAACTGACCGGATTATTTTCAGGAAATCCGCTTCGACCCCCCGTTGGCGCTAAACCTGCCGCCCGGTCAGCCGATACATCCAATAGAGAGGCTGTTCAAAAATCGAACAGCTCCGGAATACCATAGGATGTGTTACATGGTCCGGAACGCTAAGATCATCGCCTTGTCGCTGTTGCTGACCCTCAGCATCAGCGGTCTACCGACAACCCGTGCCGCAGCACAGGACGTGCTGTGGTCGGCCTCGGTGGGCGGCTTCTACACGGAACGCGGCTACGCCGGTTGCGTGTGCAGCGACGGCGGCTACGCCATCCTCGGATCAACCTTCTCTTACGGGGCCGGCGATCACGACATCTACTTCATCAAACTGGATTCGCTGGGTGATACCGCCTGGACCGCTACCTACGGCGGCCCGGCCACCGACTACGGCTACGGCGTACAGCATATGCCCGACGGCGGCTTTGTGATAGTTGGTTCCACCCGATCATCCGGAGCCGGCGAGGTTGACGTTCTGGTGATTCGTACCGACATGACGGGCGTCGAGAGCTGGTCTCGAACTTATGGTGGGGCACAGGTAGACGAGGGCAAAGCCGTTCGCGTCACCTCCGACGGCGGTTTGATTATCGTGGGCACTACCTCCTCATCCGGAGCCGGCTACAGCGATCTCTATCTCATCCGCACCAATTCCCTCGGCGATACCGCCTGGACCCGCACCTACGGCGGAGCCGGCGGAGAATCCGGTATCGATGTGTGCCAGACTCTCGACGGCGGTTTCGTCGCGGTCGGGAATACGGGAACCTTCGGCGAGGGCTACAGCAGCATCTACGCCGTTCGAACAAATGCCAGCGGCGACTCGCTGTGGGCTACCACGTATGGCGGGCCGCGCTCTGATGTCGGGTATGCCGTCAGCCTGGCACCCGATGGCGGTCTGGTGTTTGCGGGGGCGACAGCGCTGGCCGATGGGTACTCCGATATGTACCTGGTCAAAACCGATCCCAACGGCATCCAGGAGTGGGACCAGACTTACGGCGGCTCCCGCGACGATGTCGCCTGGTCGGTTCAACCGGCCACCGACGGCGGCTACCTGATTGCCGGCACCACGCAATCCTACGGCAGCGGCGGTATAGACATGTACGTGGTCAAAACCAACCCCATCGGCGCCTCGGATTGGAGTCAGACCTACGGCGGCACCAAATCGGATTACTGCCGACGAGTGATTGTCAGCGGTAATGACTACTGCCTGATCGGTGACTCCTATTCCTATGCGCTGGGCGCATCCGATGTTTACGTGGTAAAAATCGAAGGTTCCGGGGCAACACCGGTGGATGAATTTGATGATCTGCTGCCGTCCCACCTTGCCCTGTCGCAAAACTACCCCAACCCGTTCAACATGTCCACCGCCATTGAATTCGAACTGGACCGTCGCATGCCGGTGACCCTGACAATTTTCAACGTCCTGGGACAGATCGTCCGGCAATGGGACTTCGGCAGTTCGGCGCTGGGGAGCTATCGAGTTGACTGGGACGGGCGCGATGACCGGGGGAGTGAAGTCGCCTCCGGAATCTACCTGTACCGGCTGACAACACCGGTCACCCACCGCACAAAAAAGATGGTCCTCCTCAAATAGACGACCGGGACGACTCTCACCTTTACAGTCCGCAGTCCGGAGCTTACTTTGACGGTGCAATCCTTAACCCTGGTACCGGCAACCTATGAATCAAGCACTTGGCATAGACATTGGCGGATCGTCCATCAAGTCCGCCCGCGTGAATCCTGAAACGGGCGACCTGCTCACCGACATAGCCTCTACCCCCCTCGCCGATCGACGGTCAGTCGATGATGTGCTGGAGTTGGTCCGTGGGATCATCGCCGCTCAACCGGAAATCCTGCCGGTCGGCGTCGGTTTCCCCGGCGTAGTCCGGCAGGGACGGACCAAACCGGCCACCCATCTTGAGCACGGCTGGAACAACTTTGATTTTCTGGGTGCTATTCGATCCTGCACATCCGGCCCCGTGGCGGTTCTCAACGATGCCGATGCCGCCGGTCTGGCCGAAATGCGGTTTGGCGCCGGTCTCCGGTACAACGGCCCCGATGGCGGCCCCGTGCTCCTGATTACCCTTGGCACCGGTATCGGAACCGCGTTGTTTCATCGCGGCTGCCTGTTCCCCAACCTGGAGTTGGGACATATCGAAATAGACGGCGCCGATGCGGAGTTGCTGGCGGCCGCCTCAGTGCGAACCCACAAACACCTCGACTGGCAGCGATGGGGCGCGCAGGTTAACCGGTATCTGCAAACAATAGAACGACTTCTCTCACCCGAACTGATAATCATCGGCGGCGGAGTCAGCGAGAACTTCGCCCACTTCTCCGAGTTCCTCGTGACAGAAGCAGTTGTCCGTCCCGCCCGTCTGGGCAACGCCGCCGGCCTGGTCGGCGCCACCCTGGCTATCCCCCCGGCTCTTCCATAGGGAACCAAACAGGTCCTCGTTCCTTTACAGACATAGAAGCACTTCGGGCGCAAACACCCCGAAGGGAGGATCATATGTCTTTGCTGCGAAACAAACTGCCCGTGTTGGTCCCGGGTCTGGCGATTGTCGCTATGCTCGTCGCCGTCCTGGTAACCTCAGGAAGCTTCGGCCGGCAGACCGCACAACAGGGGGAACCAGACGTGATTGACAAAAGCCTTGAGGGAGCTATCCACGCCCCCGATTTTCCGGATCATCTCCCCTGGCTCAACATTGACCAGCCGCTGTCCCTTGAGGATCTCCGGGGCAAACTGGTGCTGCTGGATTTCTGGACCTTCTGCTGCATTAACTGCCTGCATGTCCTGCCGGATCTCAAAGAGCTCGAGGAAAAGTATCCCGAGGAACTGGTGGTGATCGGCGTGCACAGTGCGAAGTTCACTAACGAGAAAGACACCGAGGCGATCCGCCAGGCCATCCTGCGTTACGAAATCAACCATCCGGTAATCAACGACTATGATTTCGACGTATGGCGTTCTTACGGCACCCGCGCCTGGCCCACCCTTGTCCTCATCAACCCAAAAGGCAACATCATCGGCTCACACTCCGGGGAGGGGGTGTTCGAACCCTTTGATGCAATCATCTCTAAGGCGATAACCTATTTCGATGCTCGCGGTGAACTCAAACGCAGTCCGCTGGCCAACACTCTGGAACGCGAGCGGCAACCAAACACCGTGTTGTCTTTCCCCGGCAAGGTATCCGCCGACACAAAGTCAAAACGCATCTTCATCAGTGACTCAAACCACAATCGTATTCTGATCACCGATCAGGATGGCGAGATTTTTGATGTGATCGGCACTGGTGCGGTAGGCACGACCGACGGGTCCTTCGAGGAGGCGCGGTTGCATCATCCGCAAGGAACGTTTCTGCGCGACAATATCCTGTATATCGCCGACACCGAAAATCACCTCATCCGGGCCGCCGACCTTGACGCCCGGAGAGTCACAACCGTCGCCGGCACCGGAATCCAGGCGAGCAGCCGCAATGAGTCCGGACACGGTACCGACGTGGCGCTGAACTCCCCGTGGGCACTCATCGGACACGGTGACCGGATGTACATCGCCATGGCCGGACCACACCAGCTCTGGTCGTTCGATCCCGTGTCCGGCCTTCTGGAACCGTACGCCGGTTCGGGCCGCGAGGACATTATCGACGGTCCGTTGCAGTCCGCCGCCCTGGCTCAGCCCAGCGGAATCACCACCGACGGCAAGGTGCTGTACTTCGCGGATTCCGAGGTCAGCGCCATCCGGTCGGCCGACCTCAACCCCACAGGTCGCGTAAATACCATAGTTGGCGCAGGACTGTTTGAGTACGGCGATATTGACGGTCCCGCCGATGTTGCCCGCCTGCAACATCCGCTGGGAATTGCCTACCACGATGGTTTGCTGTATGTGGCCGACACCTACAACTCGAAAATCAAAATCGTCGACCCGAAGACAAGAACCGTACGGACGTTTGCCGGAACCGGCGAGGCCGGTCTGGCGGATGGACCGGCGGACCGCGCACAGTTCAATGAACCGTCGGGACTGGCCGTGCTCGGCAATGAGTTGCTGGTCGCCGATGCCAACAATCACGCGATACGAACCGTTGACCTCCCGACGGGGGTTGTGCGCACCCTGCCTCTGTCCGGTATGGATCGTTTGACCATTTCGGCTGTATCCGCTTCTGAGTCCGTGGTGGCTTTGCCCGGGCAGGAGATAGCGCCGGGCGATGTCCGTATTCGTATCCGCATGGCGTTGCCGCCGGGATTCAAACCCGTGACCGCCGCACCGGCATATCTGCAATGGCAATCAAGCGACAGCTCGGTGGTGGGGCCATCGGCCACAGCAGTCAACTCAAACGCAGCCACCCCGCTCTCGTATGACCTGACCGTGGCCGCCGCCGAGGGCAGGTGCGAACTGCGGCTTAATGCCGTGGTCTATTTCTGCGAGGAAGCCAATGAGGTTTGCCGATTCGATGAGATGACCATGAGTCTTCCCATTACCGTAGGCAGATTCGGTCAGTCGGAAATCGAAGTTCCAGTGACAGTACATCCGACACCAGGTATGTAGTGAGTCAATCGGCGGAACAGCAGAAGGCACCGGTCAACACAACCGGTGCCTTCTGTTTGATCGTATCTGCCGAGACGGACTATTTGGTGATACCCAGACAATCCAGAACAAACGCGTACTCAAACGCAATGTCCTTCAGGTAGTCGTAACGCCCCGATGATCCGCCGTGCCCGGCTCCCATGTTGGTTTTTAATAGTATTCGATTGCTGGACGTATTGTTGACGCGCAGCTTCGCGGCCCACTTGGTCCCTTCCCAGTATTGCACCCGGGTATCGTTCAGGCTGGATTGAATCAGCATGTTCGGGTAGGCCTGCTTTTTCACGTTGTCATACGGGGAATACGACAGCATATACTTGAAGAACTTTTCCTCGTTGGGATTGCCCCACTCCTCATATTCCACTACCGTCAGCGGGATGGTTTCATCCAGCATGGTATTCATGACGTCAACAAACGGCACGCTGGCGAGGGCCACCCCGAACAGATCCGGACGCATGTTCACCACGGCGCCTATCAGAAGACCACCGGCGCTGCCGCCGTCGATGACAAGTTTGTCACTGCTGGTATACTTCTCTTTGATCAGGAACTCGGCGCAATCAATGAAATCATTGAATGTGTTATTCTTTTTCAGGAACTTGCCGTCTTCGTACCATTGCCGGCCCATCTCTCCGCCGCCGCGAATGTGCGCGATCGTGTAAATGAACCCGCGATCCATAAGGGAAAGACGGCTCGATGAAAACCAGGGATCCATGCTTATGCCGTATGAGCCGTACCCGTACATTATCAGCGGGCTTGTACCGTCCTGCTTAATCCCTTTGCGGCAGACCATCGATATCGGCACCCGGGCACCGTCGCGGGCAGTGGCCCACACCCGTTTGGTTTCATACTGAGTCGGGTCGTATCCGCCGAGCACTTCGCGCTGCTTTTTGAGTTCGCGCTGGTGTGTTTTCATATCGTAGTCAAACACTGAGTTCGGCGTGATCATGGACATATACGTGAAACGTACCACCGACGTTTTGTAGTCCGGATTGCTGTTTGTACTCATGGAGTACACGGATTCCGGGAAATCGATATAGTGGGACTCGTTCGAGTTGAGATTCACCACGCGCATCTTCTGGAGACCGTCCTCACGTTCGTACACCACCAGCCAGTCCTGAAACACATCGATGCCGTCGATTTTGACATTCGCCCGGTACGGAAACACATCGGTCCAGTTTTCTTTTCCGGGGGCACTGACGGGTGCGGAGACGAGCTTGAAATTGGTGGCACCGTCGGCATTGGTCACAATGTAGAACCTGTCGCCGTGATGGGAGGTGCTGAACTCCATGCCTTTGACCCGGCGCTGTATCGGCCGAAATTCGCCGGTCGGATTGTCGGCATCGAGATACAGTTCCTCATCGGTGGTTTTGCTGCCGATATGGACAATCACGTATTTGTCGCTTTTGGTTTTGCCCACGCCCATCCAGTAGAGCTCATCGTCTTCCTGGTAGATCAACACATCGGTTGAACGGTCGGTGCCCAGGGTGTGACGATACAACTGATACGGCCGCCAGGCGTCATCCGGAACAGTGTAAAACACCGTGCTGTTGTCGTTGGCCCAAACGGCATCGCCCGAGGTTTCGTCGATCCTGTCGGGCAGCAGTTCACCGCTGGTCAGGTTTTGAACTGCAGCGTGTAGCGCTCACTGCCTCTTTCATCAGTACTGTACATGAGCATGGTGTGATCGGGACTGACCTCAAAGGTGCCGATACTCATGAACTCCTTTCCCTCCGCCAGCATGTTGACATCGAGGAGGATCTCTTCGTCGGCATCTATGGAGCCCTTCTTGCGACAATAGATGGAGTACTGCTTGCCCTCCTCCTCGCGGTCGTAGTAGTAGTAGTCACCGTCCTTGACCGGCACCGAAAGGTCGGTCTCTTTGATCCGGCCTTTAATCTCGCCATAGAGTTTATCCACAAGCGGTTTGGCGTGGTCCATCACTTCTTCGGTGTACGCATTTTCCGCCTCGAGGTAGGCGAGCACTTCCGGGTTGTCTCGTTCCCGCAGCCAATAGTAATTGTCCACCATCTCGATGCCGAATACGGTGTCGATTTTTGCTATCTGTGCGGCCACCGGGGGTTCTCCGGCGCCGGCCAGGACCGGTAACGCCAGGGCAAGCATCATTGCCATTACGATCAGTCGGGCACCGGTTCCGTGTCGGGTCTTCATACTGTTTCTGCTCCTCTGCCGATCATGTGTCTCGTGTTGTCAGTCGCGTGTGCTTTTTCGGGGGCACGTTCCGGCGAATACCGTTATGCTATTCACCAATGATTTTTACCAGGACGCGCTTTCGTCGACGGCCGTCAAACTCACCGTAGAAGATCTGCTCCCAAGTGCCAAAATCAAGCTGACCGTCGGTAATCGCCACCACCACCTCGCGCCCCATAATCTGACGTTTCATATGGGCATCGGCGTTGTCCTCGCCCGTGTCGTTGTGGCGATATTGCGATATCGGCGCATGCGGGGCCAGCTTCTCCAGCCACTTTTCGTAGTCCTTGTGCAGGCCGGATTCATCGTCGTTGATAAACACCGAGGCAGTGATGTGCATGGCATTGACCAGCACCAGGCCCTCCGATACGCCGCTTTCCCGGAGGCACTCTTGCACCTGAGGAGTGATGTTGATGAATTCCCGTCGGCCGGTCACATTAAACCACAGTTCCTTCCGATAGCTTTTCATACGTCTCCACTTGAATTGCCGATTAAGGGGTACGTCGCCTCAACTTCATGCAGCGCCCGTTCCGATGAGAGGAAACTCGAATATAAAACAAACTCCGTCACCTGGAAAGGCTCCAGTTGCAACAGGGCATGTTCGGCCAGGAAGCCGGCCACCCGGTCGGCCGGTGTGCCTTTGAGGCGGGCAAGGCCGATATGCGGCACATACTTCCGCGAGTCGACAGGAAAGCCGGCGCGCGTCAGCGTGGATTCAACCCGGTGGCGCAGGCGCAGCAATGATTCGCTCCGCTCCAGGCCGGCCCAGAGGGTATCCGGTTGCTTACGCGGCGGAAAAAAGCCCACCCCCTTGACCGTCAGCCAAAACGGCGGAACCCGAACCGTACCGAGCGACTCGCGGGCATCGCGAAAGGCAGCACCGTCCACCTCGCCGAGAAACCGCAATGTGATATGCATCTGAGACTCATCGGCCCACTTGGCACCCGGCAAACCGTAGTATAGCGACAGCAGACGGTCCTTGATGTCCTCGGGAAGATCTATGGCGACAAACAGGCGGTACATTGCTCTCTTCCTCCACCGGGGTTCGGCGGTCTCCACACAGGAGTACGCCCCAGGTCGCGGTATTGTTCCAAGATAGTCCCCGCCCTGGCCCCTGAGCAACGATCAAATCCGGTACAAGTACCGGGCGTATAGGAGGATTGAGCGGTGGTACTTCTGATACTGTCGGGAGAGCACAGGTAGAGGGAAGTTGTCTATAACGTAGCGGGGAAGATCAGGCCGGCGTGGAAACAGCCGAACCGCCGTCACCGGGCATCGTTCCACGCTCACCGATCACCCGGGCCGGATTGCCGGCGACTATTTTACGCGATGGTATCTTTTTGCAGCCCACAACAGCCCCCGCCGAGACCACCACCCCGTCGCCAAGTTCGGCCCCGGGCATGATAAACGCATTGGCGCCGATCCAGACATCGCGACCTATCACAACCTTTTTGTACTCCGCACCCTGCTCTCGGATAGGGATGTCGTCGCGGAGGAATACGTGGTTCTGGGTCCAGATCTTCACCCCCGGCCCGAGCATGGTATCGTCGCCGATTTCCAACCCACCCCCGGCCTGCAGGAAATTGTCCACGCCGATCTCAACGTGATCGCCGGCGAAGATATTCTGGATGTTGCGAAACCGAACCCCCTCATGAATCCGTACTGACTCTCCCACCCGACCGAACCAGCGACGAGTCAGGAGGCGACGCAGTTCCATGCCCAGATCTCCGGGTGCGTTCCGTATCATTGAATACATGAACCGAAACCGCAGGGTCGGATTGATGAGCATGTGCCCGACAAGCTTGGCAAGGCGGATCATTGGTGATTCCTGATGTTTCTTTGGGCTCAAGGCAAATCGCTGCTTACCTACATTTGGTCGGCAGATTGCGCCCAAAAAGAAGTCGTCAGAGACTCTTACGCGCATCTCAAAAGAGAGACTATTACGATCCATTAACGACGATGCCGGTCGCCCTGGAAGTGCGACGATAGTGCAAAAGTGTGTTGCAAACTGCCGAAGCGGTGAATTACTTTGCATACAGGACTAAATTACGTCACTTTTAGCCCTCCAGTCAAAAACCTAACTCATTGTCATAAAATAAGTTGTGGTTTTCTACGTGATATTCGCAAAGCGGGCACAGGACTTACTTATGTATCTACTCGGTTGGTTGCGGGAATTCGCCCAAAACGCCGGCCTTGTAAACACTGACAGATAGAACAATCGACAACGATGTGAATACTAACTGGGGATGCTACGGGAGAAACATATGACTTTTCAGAACACCTCACAGACCGATCCTGCGGTCAGACCGGACCGCATCAAGTTCCTTGCAGAGATTCCGATCACCGTTTTCCGCTCAATCGAAAACGACCTGCGCAGTGTCCCGGATTGGGACCGTCACTTCATTATGAGTAATCCGGTGGCGTGGCCGGAAGGCATGTTCGACGTTATCAGTAAACACCTGGAAAGTTAAGCAATCGTCTCGGAGTCCCCAGCTCCGTATTAAAAGATACCCTTCCGCTATGACTGAAGGCCGGTCGGCAACCCCATCTCGCCGACCGGCCGCTTGCTTTTCCCCATGATACTTGTTGACACCGAGACCTCCTGACGATGATGCTGTAGGGACCTGACGCTGTTCTTAACCTGAAGCGGCAGCAAACTTTAGGCACACCGGAGAGTGAGCGCACGCACATGACCAAAACAGTTCGGATTATCCTCACCCTGTCGCTGCTGGCGAACCTGGCCATCGTCTACGTCGCCTACAAAGCCCTGGAATACCGAGCCCATATCAACGAATTCCTCGACAAGTATACCTGGGTAGTGGAGGAGTTCGGCCGACGAACCGTTTATGCCGACACCAACCAGTCGCTGGCATCAGACACAACGGTCCCGAACAGGATAGTATTCCTGGGCACCCAGGTGACCCGAAACTGGGATCTGGCAAAGTCTTTTCCGACGCGGGAGGTGATCAATCGAGGGGTCGATCAACAGCGTGTGGCCGGTTTCCTGTTACGCTTCCAACCCGACGTGATCCGGCTGGGCCCCGAGGCGGTGGTGATTGAAGTAAGCTCGTATAATTTCCGGCCTAACTCATCCATTGCAGAAGTCTGTGATTACGTCGCCTCACTGGCAGATATGGCTACGGCGCGAGGGGTTGTACCCGTTTTGTGTACGGTAATTCCCCCCACCAGCGATTTCACCGTGTTTGAACACGAAACGTACCGGGTTGCCGATTCGGTGGCGGTGTATAACCACTGGCTGCGCGAGCGAGCCGCCATCGACGGTTGGCCGCTGGCCGATATCGGCGCCTTGGTAGCGGATTCGACCGGGTATCTGAATCCTGAACTGGCGTCGACCCATGTCGATTTGAACAACCGCGGGTATTCGATGGTTACTGATGAAGTAGCTCGCGTGCTGGACGAAAACCTCAAAGAGAAATAAATGTCAAGGAGATAGCATAGATGAAGATCCTCGTAGCCCTGTTGGTGTTGTCTCTCCTGGGTAATATCCTGGGGGCCTATGTGCTGTACAAGTTCATGCAGAAGGACAAGCTGGTTCAGGAACTGACGAACCGCCTTGAGCAAAAAGACCGGGTGCTGGACACCGTCAACCGTCAACTGGGCAGACGCCTGGTATTCCTGCACCATTCGGTGGGGCGCAACTGGTTAAGCGAAGGTGGTCTCAAAGACTCGCTGATAGCCCGGGGCGTTGCCGTCCGTTCTATCACCTATGGTACGCCCATCGGCGAAGATACCGATCTTAATCACTGGGTACCCAAGTTTGAGAGTCATCTCGACCAGATACTCCGTTTTGATGACCCGTCCGGGGCGCTGCTGCCGGACTCTCTGGAAAACGACATCATTATGTTCAAGTCCTGTTATCCCAACAGCGATATCATAGCGGTCGGCGAGGGCGACGGTGATCCCCTGGCCGCAGAACGAACCCTGGCCAACTATCGAGCGGTGATGGCCCGGCTGGAACCGCAGATAGCGCTGCACCCGGACAAGCAGTTCATTTATGTCACCGCTCCGCCGTTGACGGCTGAGCGCACCACGGCCGAAAACGCCGCCCGGGCACGCCAGTTCAACCAGTGGATGACCGGCGAGTTCACCCGCCTCTATCGGGAGCATACCGGCCTGAACAATTTCTTTGTGTTTGATCTTTTTGATGTCCTGGCCGATCCCGAATCAAACACTCTGCGGCAGGAATTCCAGCGTCGCGCCAACGACTCCCATCCCAACCCGAAAGGCAGCCAGGCGGCAACCAGGGCATTCCTGAAGTTCCTGGATGAAGACAAAATTGGACTGGAAGAATTGGTAAGCTAGTTCTTGCGAGTCCCGGACAACCGGAGGCGATCGGTACGATACCGGTCGCTTCTATTTTCTGAGTCCGACCTTGGCCAGAACTTCGGCCAGCAGCGACCGTATTTCTGATCGCTCCTCGGCACTGAAAAAACGGCCGCAGTATAGTGCCAGCGGGAAACAGCAGCAAATCAGACCCTTGACCCCCATGGTAAGATAGATATTGCCCAGCTCGATACGTTCAAACACGAAAAACACAACTGCCGCCAGACCGAGAATCACAAACACCCGGGTCCATTCTACCACCGTGTTCACCAGTTTGCGTGAGAAGTAATAGCCCAGGCCGGATCTGAAGGTATAGCAGATAAGGGTCGACCAGGCGGCGCCCCAGATTCCGAACATCGGGATCAACAGGATGTTCAGACCGATATTGAGCAGCCCGTTCATCACGTTAATATACATGAAGTACTTGGTTTTTTTGGTGATCGTGATCCCGATATTGACATGGTAGAAAAAGGCCAGCGCGATGTGCGCCAGAGTCACCAGAGGGATGATTTTGTAGGCATCCCAGTAGGCCTCATCGGCCATCAGGCGCACCAGGTCCCGCGACACCAGTGATATCCCCAGCCCCACAACAGTAATGATCAGCACAAAATACGTAAACACGCGTCCGAACAGCGCATGACTTTCGTCCTGGCGGAACAGCTCCATCCGCCGGGGTCCGTAGATCTGGTTGAAGGGCGAGGTGACAAAGTTGTTAACCAGCGATCCAAACTTGTAACCCAGCGAGTATATGCCGGTCTCGGAAATGGACACATACTCCTTGATGAACCAGCGGTCCGACGCCACCACAATGTAGTTGGCAATGTTCGAGGGTATCAGCGGCAGGCCGAATTTCACCAGTCCCTTGACGACATCAAACGAGAACCGGATGCCCACGCGCCGCAACACCATCGGTGTCACAACCGCCATTGTCACCGCCACCGATATCAAATTGCCCCAGAAAATGCCCGCCACCCCCATGTCCATCACGACAATGAAATACACGTTGAGCCCCAGATTCAGCAGCATCTGTCCGACTGAACTGGCCACAACAAGCAGTGACCGTTTCTCCGCCCGCAGGTAGGAGAGGTTGACCTGGTTTAACATCCCGAGACCCATGGATGCAAAGGCTAACACAAACAGGGACGTGTACTCCCGGCTGTCCAGCACGTAAAACGAAAGCGTACTGCTCGAAAAAATAAGCAGGAGAACCGTGGGCAGCAGTAGTCCTCCCATACCAAGGAATGCGGAACTGATGACTTTGTTACGCTCGGTCTGGATGTCCGATTCGAAGTAAAAACGGACCACGCCGTGAGCGATACCTATCCCCACCACCATCTCAATCAGCGAGGTGGTCATGTACAGCAGTTCCATCACACCGTAGTCGGCCGGAGCCAGGTACGACGTGTACAACGGGATCATGACAAAGCCCAGCATCCGCTGCACTCCGGTCGCCATGCCGTAAATGGCGGAATGCTTCAGCAGCAGTTTGCCTTCGCTTTTCACCGATGATGCTGTCATGAGTGACTGTCCGTTGGGCTGCCGTGGCAATGTGTGGCGGGATTTCTCATGTCTTGACTTCTACTAACGCCGACAATTACAAAGTGTTCAGAATATCGGCCAGTTTGCCGGCGAGCTGGCGACGATCGAACTGCGGCGGCGGCTGCGCCTTCGACTCACGAGTCGGTCCCGAGTTCTGCCACTCGGTGAACCGATCATCAAGCACTTGTACCGTCCGCTCCAGGTCCGGTTCCGTCACCGCGTGGCCGGATTCGTAAGACTCGAGCACCCGCTCCGACTCTCCAGGCGGAATCAGGGCAAGAATCGGGCGACCGGTACATACATATTCGAACAGCTTGGCCGGCAGTACGCCGCCCACGCTGGCATCAAACCCCAGAATGAGCAGGAGAAGGTCCGACTCCCAGAGTTTCAACAACACCTGATCGTGAGGAATGTGCGAGGAAAACTGTACCATGTCCTTTAACGGCGACTCTGTCACCAGACGTTCATAACCCGGCGTGTTGCCGATGAACACGGCGCTGGTCGACGTGACCGCTTCCGGGCGACGTTGCGCCCAAATTCGAAGAGCATCAAAAAAGAAGGCCGGGTCGCGATGTCCGTACAACGATCCCAGGTGCAGAATCGTGAACCTGTCATTGCGTCTGGTCGGCAAATCGAGATGCGCAAAATCATCCGCATCAATACCGTTGGTGATGGTGTGTATCTGACTTGACGGCAGCGACGGGTTTTTCTGGCGCACCAGTGTGCTGAATGATTCGGTAGCGGTGACTACAGCCCGACTTCGACGCAACACGCGCTGTTCCATGAAACGATCCAGCCGCTGCAACATCGGTGGGATGTTTTTGAGCTGATAGCTTTCATTCTGTGTCCACAGATCCCGAAAATCCACAACCAGCGGGCGACCGGTCAGATACGACAGAAGACAGCCAACGACATGAGTGCTGGCGGGAGGCGATGTACTGTAGAGCACATCGATTCTGTCCCGGCGGATCGCCTGCAAACCGGTCCAGACCCCGAAGGGAATCCAGAAGTTGTTCTGGTCCGGTATGGACAATGCACGTCGCAAGTACCGCTTGATCCTGCCGGCCATCGACGGTGACGGCTCGTGCCCGCCGCCGGACGGAGGGTTCTCACTTGAGGTTCCGCCCGCCAGAGCGCCGGAGGCAGACCGCATGTCCCACCAGACGAGCGGTTCGAGATTCCCCGAGCGATGAATATTGACGGCCCTGTCGACCTGATCCAATAGCGCTTGATCATAGGAGAAGTTGTACCCCTCGCGCACGGTCAGCACCGACGGTTGCCAGCCGAATTCGGGGAGAAATTTGCAGTACTTGATAGTCCGGTAGCCGCCCACCGCCGCCATCGGCGGAAATACGTAGGAAATCATCAACACGCGTTTCATCGGTCGGCTGCTACCTCTACTCGTCATGGATTCACGGATCTCGTAGCGCAACTTACGTCGATAATGGTCGGACGCAAACCTCAATTACAGTAATCCGTATCGGCCAAACGGCGCGTCTTGCCCTGTCGACCAGAGCAGGTTTTTCAAATCACCCCAATATAGACATAAACAATACTAGTTCAAGACAATTGGTTTGCTTACATTGGTAGAGGCCGATAGCAGGAACATAGCTGGTGAGTCGGTTGTTGGGGAGGAGGTGTTGACAGACGAATTTACCAGCTGCATTGTACGGGATACGTCGAGGAAGCATGGCAGGTCTCACAGAATCACTGAAATACAACTCATTTACCGCCGGACTTTACAACCTGATTCTCAATATACGCACCACTGGTGTTGACGGGTACGTGTTTGTTGCCACGACCGGTCGGAGTGGATCGGAAAGTCTCAGCAAAATCTTCCAGGCAGCCGACCGGGCGGTCTGTCTTCACGAACCGTATCCAATTATGCTCACCATGCCCAAAGACCCGTCTCAACGGGAGGAGTACTTTGAAACCCGATTCCGGCAGCGCAAGCGGATCAATGTCAAGCGCTCCGCGGCGAAGTATCGGTACTATGTCGAGACCAACCATCAATTCGTGAAGAATTTTATAGTCCCTGCCGTGGGCGAATTCGGCGACAAGATGCGCATTGTTCATCTTCACCGCGACCCCGTAAAGGTAGCGACATCTTTCCTCTCCATCGACTCCATTCCCGGAAAGACACCAACAGGAATACACTATCTCCTTGATCCTGCGGACGAATCCAACCGCATTCGGATAGTCGACCTGCTCAATGGCGATCCGGCCTTCAGTCATGATTTCCTGCGGTGTGTCTGGTACTGGTACGAAATCGAAACGCGCACCAGGGAATACCGCACGCGCTTCAGCAACGTCCCCTGGTTCTCACTTAATACTGAGCAACTCAATGACGAGGCCAGCCTGGTGGCCATGTTTGAAACTCTCCGCATTGTGTACGATCCGGAGCGTCTAAAAACACTGGTCGGTTCGCGTGAGAATACCAAGACCGCTCTCAAAAAGAAAAAGAGCCGTCGGATTGACGGCGCTCAGGAAATGCACGATGCTCTGCTGGCCCGCATGGTGGAACGGTACGGCGCCGACTTCTGGCGATACCCGCAGGATCAGGGTTTGTGACCCAGATCATTGATGGCCGGCCGCAGCAGCGACTCCACCGGACCGCGCAATGCCTCAGGTCCGGCTACGAGCCCGGTAATCAAAGTCCGGCGATTGTTGAACGATGGTAACGTGCCATCGAGGGTCGCCACAAACCCCCCGGCCGCCCGTACGAGAGCAACCCCGGCGGCAATATCCCACTCATTCTTAGGCGACAATGTCCAGGTCAGATCTGCCTGTCCCACGGCCACCCGTCCGAGTTTGTACGCGACCGATCCCGTGGGCACGATTTCCAGACCGGTGTCGCGGAATTGCTCCCACTCTCCCCGCCTCACTTCGGATCGACTGGCCAGAACACTGGCGCCGGATAATTCGTTGCGCGGACTTGTCGTGGCCGGTTTCCCGTTGTAAAGCACTCCCTGGCCCAGAGCCCCGATCACAGTTTCCCCGGTTTGGGGATTGCATATTCCGCCGGCCACGGCCTCTCCGTTAATAACATAGCCTATCGACACGGACCACTCCGGTATCCCGGCGACAAACTCCCGCGTGCCGTCGAGAGGATCCACAATCCACACGTGGCTGCATCGCAGACGGGCCAGATCGTCAACCGTCTCCTCCGATAGCCACCCTTCACCGTCGCGCGGCAAGAGTTTGAGCAGGAGTTCATTTACCCTGCAGTCGGCCTCGGTGACGGGATCCCCACCGCCCTTGTCCTCGGAGGCTATTCGCCCGGGCGTGAACTCGGTCAGAACCTCACGGGAGGCCTCCAGCGCCGTAATGATGCGTTTTACGATGTCGTTAGTCATGGCAACTCCCATTGCGGCCGGAATCCTGATGTGATCCTCAGAGATTGTCTTCTTCCTTGATGCCCGATCCCAGATACCCCTGCCGTTCCAGGTGACTGATGACCTCCCATACAGCTTCCTCGGCGGCGATTCCGGTAGTGTCAATAACCACATCGGCGTCGTCCGGCGCCTCATACGGGTCCGAGATACCGGTGAATTCCTTGATCATACCCTGTCGGGCCTTGGCGTACAGGCCCTTCCGGTCGCGGGCCTCACAGGTTTCCAGGGGGGTGGAAACGTGAACCAGCACAAAACCACCCAGAGGATCAATCCTCTGGCGGACCTCTTTGCGCACCGCATTGTAAGGAGCGATCGGGGCACATATTGCAATCCCGCCGTTTTTCGTGATTTCCGAAGCCACGAAGCCGATACGGCGGATATTCAAATCGCGATGATCCTTGGAGAACGTCAGCTCCGACGACAGGTTGCGACGGACAATATCACCGTCGAGCAAGGTCACCGGGCGGTCACCCATCTGCAGCAGTTTGACCTGCAGTACCTTGGCCACCGTTGATTTACCGGCCCCCGACAGGCCCGTAAAAAAGACTGTGAAACCCTGCTTGTGGCGCGGCGGGTGAGCCCGGCGAAGCTCCCGCTTGACCTCCCGGAACGTATACCAGGACGGCAGATCACGACCGGTATCCAGCCTCTCGCCAACTTCCTTGTCGCTCATCGTCAGCACCCGCGCACCGTCCGGAACATTAGCGCGCTCGACGTAATCATCCAGATCCGGTACATATAGCAGCCTCGACGCGGGCTTCACTGAGATGGCCAACCCCCCGGCAAACTCACTATGATATGCAACCAGCGCGTCCGCCGAATTGCCCTCGCCACTCGCCGTGACCAGATCCGTTGAGGCAATGAAATGACTGCATCCGCAGTTTTGATTGACAATGGCCCTCAGAAGCGATTCCCGTGGTCCGGCCAGACGCAACCCCACGGTCGACAGCATGAGTTTTACACTCAGATGGGGATAGTACGGCAAGGCGGCCTGGTAACAGCGCACGCGTGCAAAATAGTCCTTGTCTTCATCCTGCGCGGCCGACACCACAGCGTGCAGCAGCAATTTGGCCCCGTCGCTCATAGCTTCCCGAAGCATGTAGACCTGATCGGCCCGATGGATTGGACGGTTGGTTTCAAAGGCAATAACGCGCCGCCAGCCCAGACGAGAGAATTCCGTGCGGATTTCGGCCGGACTCAATCTCAGGGAAGGAAAATCCGGATGCATGGGCAAGGTGGTCCCTGCCAAATCCCCCGCCAGATACCATTCATTGGTTGTCGACAAAAGGCGATCAACCCCGGGGTGATCCCGCGATGTGGTCCCGAACACTGCCTGCGCCTCGGCCTGTAAATCCGGTTTCCACTTCTCGGAAATCGTGAGTACCGCCACCATCACACCCTCGGCATCGCGCAGCGCCAGCGAGGAACCAACCTCCAACGAGGAGGCCGTGCTTTCGGGAACATCAAGCACGATCGGCAGGGGCCAGAAAACGCCCGAGGTCAGGCGTGAATTCGCGCAGACGGCCTCGTAGTCCTGCCGCCTCAGATAGCCGGTGAGTGGCGAGTACGCGCCCGTGAGCAGGTGTTCGATATCACTGGTTTGAGCGGCCGTGAGGTCCCATGAGGGAAAGCTGCGGGACTGATCACTCAATTCTGCGGCACGGTCGCGATCCACCAGCAGGCGAACCAGTCGGCCACCGTGGGCCGGAGTCAAGTGACCCTTATTCTCGTGGGGCCTTACATTGTCACTGTGCGGCATACGTCTACCCTACTTTTCCTCCGCCCCGGGCGAAGCCGGCCGTTCGGCCATTTTCTTTCGATTGCCTATAACGCGGGCCGGATTGCCGGCCATAATTGAATACGCGGGAATTTTCTTGGCACCCACCACCGCCCCGGCCGAGATTATGGTACCATCACCAATCTCCGCCCCCGGCATAATGAAAGCGTTGGCCCCTATCCAGACATCGTTGCCAATCAATACCTTGCGGTATTCGGCCCCCTGGTTGTGAATCGGGATATCGGGGTTGTCGAATCGGTGATTCTGGGTCCAGATCTTCACCCCCGGCCCCAACACAAGATTGTCCCCAACCTCCAGTCCCCCACCGGCCTGCAAAAAGTTGTCGACCCCGATGGTGCAGTTGTCGCCAACCCTGATCTTTTCCGGGTTCCTGACCCTGGCTCCCTCGTGTACTCGCAGATTGACGCCGCAGGATCCAAAGCGTTTGGACAGCATTCGGCCCCGGATTAAGAAACCATACTCTCCCGGACAATCGCGAACCAAGGCGTAGTAGAAGCGGAAGCGACCGACTGAGCCGGTCATAGCACTGGCAAAGGCCTTAATAATAGCAAAGATAGTCACTGCATTGTCTCCCGGACTCCAATAATCATCAGCCAACTCTCCAGGGCCGAGTCCGTCGCCCGCTTTCAGAGATCAGGTCCTGTAACAAGCCGATAGTCCCCCCTGTTCATACCAATATGGTCCTTTTCCGCCCTGATTAAACAAAAAAATTACCGTCTCGCACTGCGCCGGCACGGCCTCCTCCGGTCAAAATCCCCCCGTCTCCCGGTCGCCGGCCCGGCTTAGCAGCAATTCCGTCGATTGAATCCGTATTGATACCTTAGGCGGACCGCGACACCGGCCGATGAACATACAAGCGGCTGCTCTCATCGGGTCTTAACTCTTGACACCGCCGTGCAGTAGCAGGATTATGCAGCCTGGAACCCAAGCAAAGAGGAAGCCTTTGTCACAATCAATTCTGGTTACCGGCGGAGCCGGCTTCATAGGATCGCACCTGGTGGACAAACTGCTCGCGGCAGGTCACCGTGTCACGGTGATGGATAATTTTAATGATTTCTACGATCCGGCCATAAAACGGGCCAATATTGTGCCCCATCTCGAAAGCAAGGACTATCGGCTGGTGGAAGGTGATACCCGGGACCGGGAGTTGGTTAATCGGTGTTATGCCGAGGGTGGTTTCGACGAGGTCATTCATCTGGCTGCCATGGCCGGAGTCAGACCGTCGCTGGAAAAACCGGTCCTCTACCAGGAGGTCAACCTGATCGGCACCATGAATCTCCTTGAGGCCGCCCGAGAGCACGCCATTAAGAAATTCCTTTTTGCCTCGTCCTCGTCAGTGTACGGTAACAACGACAAAGTGCCTTTCAGCGAAACCGATCCGGTTGATCATCCCATCTCGCCCTATGCCTCGACCAAGAAGTCGGGTGAACTTATGGCCTATACCTATCACCACCTGTACGGCTTCCCGATGGCCTGTTTGCGCTTTTTCACGGTGTACGGCCCCCGTCAGAGACCGGAGATGGCGATCCACCTGTTTACCGACCGAATCAGCCGGGGCGAGCCTATCCAGATGTTCGGCGAGGGCAAATCACGGCGTGACTATACATTTATCGACGACATCATCGACGGTATCCTGCGGTGCCGGGAAGCCAATTTTGCTTATGAGGTTTTCAACCTGGGCCGCTCCGATACTGTCGAGTTGGCCGAGCTGATCGGAAAAATAGAGCGTTTGTTGGGCAAAAAGGCGATAATAGAGCGGAAACCAAACCAGCCCGGTGACGTTAAACAAACGTTCGCCGACACCACCAAAGCGCGCGACATGCTGGGTTACAACCCCCGCGTGTCCATTGACCTTGGGCTGGAAAAGTTCATTGACTGGTATACTAATAAGCGGAGAGATACATGAATATTTGCATGATCGGTACCGGCTACGTAGGGCTGGTGGCGGGCACCTGCCTGTCTGACTTCGGCCAGAATGTCACCTGTGTTGATATCGATGAAACGAAAATTGCCCAGCTCAACAACGGCGAAGTACCGATCTATGAATTCGGATTGGGTGATCTCATCGCCAAAAACGTGAAGCTCGGTCGCCTCCGTTTCTCAACCGACCTCGAGAAGATTGTCGATCAGAGCCTGGTTATTTTTCTGGCGGTCGGCACGCCGGAGTCCGAGGACGGCTCGGCGGATCTTTCCGTCCTGTACCAGGTGGTCAAACAGATTGCCGGTTGCATGAACGACTACAAGGTCCTGGTCACCAAAAGCACGGTGCCGGTGGGCACGGCCGATGAGATTCGCAGGCTGATGCGGGAGAATCTCAAACACGACGTTGAATTCGATGTTGTTTCCAATCCTGAATTTTTGCGCGAGGGCTCCGCGGTGGGCGACTTCCTGCACCCCGACCGCGTCATCCTGGGTTCGGACTCCGAGCGCGCTCTGGCCATCATGCGCGACATCTATCGCCCGCTCTATCTGCTCGATACACCGATTGTGTGTACCGGCAACGCCACGGCGGAACTGATCAAGTACGCCGCCAACACCATCCTGGCACTGAAGATTTCCTATATCAACGAAATCGCCAATGTTTGCGATCTGGTTGGCGCCGATGTATACCAGGTGGCCACGGCTATCGGCAAGGACCGGCGAATCGGCCCGAAGTTCCTTCATCCCGGCCCCGGCTACGGCGGCTCGTGTTTCCCGAAGGATGTCAAGTCTATTGTTCACGTGGCGAACTCCGCCGGCTATGATTTCCGCATTGCCAAATCGATAATCGAAGTCAATGCCGCGCAGCGGCAACGGGTGGTGGACAAGGCCCGCACGGCAATCGGATCGTTCGAGGGCAAAACCGTTTGTCTGCTGGGTCTGGCGTTCAAGCCGAATACGGATGATGTGCGCGAAGCCCCGGCGCTGTTCATTGCAGAGAAACTCAAAGCCGAAGGGGCTACCATCCGTGCCTTTGATCCGGTCGCAATGACTGAAGCTCGCAAGCAGGTGCCGGATATCGTGTACTGCAACGATGCCTACGGGGCCGCGGAAGGCGCTGACATGATTATGATCGTCACCGAGTGGAACGAGTTCCGGGATCTGGATTTCGAGCGCCTGAAGAAGGCCACTCCGATCCCGGTCATTTACGATACGCGCAACATTTATAAGCCGGAAAAGGTACGCGCCCTCGGGTTCCAGTATCTGAGTACCGGTCGTCCCTGATCGTCCGGGGACCGTTACGCCGCGTCACGAAGGGATTCTTTTGCCTGCCCACATTGAGGAAAGCAGACCACGCTCGATTCTGCGCTCGACCCATGTCATGTGGGCCATCCTGATCGTATTCTGCCTGATTTCGGCAGGCTTGTCCCTGTTGATCCCGCCGATGTTTGTCATGGCGATCGTGTTGGTGGCGGTTTCCGTGGTGTTTATTGTCAAATACCCGTTTGCCGGTCTCATCCTGTATCTGGTTGTGTTTCTGATGCGTCCGGCCGAGCTCTACCCTGCCCTCGAACCGCTTCACATGGAACGTCTGATCGGTATCGCCGTGCTCATCATCTCGCTGATCCACCACAAATGGAAATCGGGGAAAGTCTATTTTCCCAGCGATCTGGGCAGCAAGTTGATGGTCGTATTCATGATGATGATTCTGTTCACCTGGACTTACACGTTTGACTCCGATGCCACCCAGCTGGTGTTTGAAACGTTCATGAAGCTGGTCATCTTCTACATTCTGATCACCTATGAGGTCAACACCAAGAAGCGCTTCAACATTTTCCTGGGCACGTTTGTCATCCTGATTGCCGTCATCGCCTTCCTGGCATTCCGCGACTATTACGGTGGCGGGCGGCAGTTTACTGCGGGAATCGAGCGGGCGGTAGGACGAACTTCGGCCGGCGGTAATCCGAATACTCTCGCCGGCACGCTGGCAACCGCGCTGCCCCTGGTGATCGTGTTCTACCGCTACTATCGAAACGTGTTCGTTCGCCTCGTCGCTGTCGGAATTATCGGTCTGCTTTTGCTGATGATTGTGAATACGGGTTCGCGCTCCGGACTGCTCACCCTTATGGGCGCGGTCGGCACCATGATATTCTTTTCGAAATACCGTACGATCTCCGCGGTCGCAGCGATAATGGGCATGCTAATCGGCTGGACGCTGCTGCCCGATCAATACCGTCAGCGATATGAAACGATGGTCAACGATGATCGAGGGATTGAGGATGTATCATCGGGGCGTGTTTCCATCTGGATGAACGGTTTGCGCATGATCGTGCAGCGACCGTTAACCGGCGTGGGCGGCGGCGCTTTCCGGGCAGCCAATGCTTCCGGCAACTTCGGTGCCCCGCAGGATATGCAGCCTCATAACCTGTACATCCAGCTTCTCGCCGAGTACGGTCTTGTGGGGGCAGCCGTGTGGTTCATCCTGCTCGGCTCGACACTGCGCCGACTCAACCGGCCGCGCCCCCCCAACACCGAGGCCAGCCCGGATGACAATCCGGAGCTCTATGATCACAATATCTGGTTTGACTATATGCGCCAGGCTATCGTTGCCTCGGCCGTAGGACTGATGATCAGCGGCATATTCGGACACTCGTTGTACCGCTACACGTGGTATCTGCTGTTTGCCCTTACCGCCATGATTACCAAGATCTACTACGAGCAATTGGCACCCAAACAGGAACCTGAACCGGAAGCAATCGAACCGGTACCGGAGACGACCTAACAGGCTATGGACCCAACCGCGTATCTTGCAAAATACATCCTGGACCCGATTGCCACCAGTCGCGATCGCAGCAACCGGCCGTCAATCCTGGCCGAGTTGGAGGCGTCTCAGTTTTACACGCCGGATCGACTGCAATCGATGCAGAGGGAACGTCTCAAAACCCTCCTGGTGCACGCCGATGCGAACTGCCCGTTCTACCGGGAGCGCTTTGAGCGATTCGGCTTCAACCCGGAAGAGTGTCAATCAATCGACGATCTGGCGGTCGTACCGGTGATCCGAAAAGCCGACATCCAGCAGCATGCCGATCGTATGAAGGCGCAGAATATCCCGACGGATCGGCTGGTCGTCAATCAAACCGGCGGCTCAACCGGCGCGCCGTTGCGCTTTTACCATGATATCGATCTGCTGCACCGTCGCCAGGCCGCCACTTATCGCCATGATCGCTGGGCCGGCTGGGATATCGGACAAAAGATGGCCGTGCTTTGGGGCAATCGGGTCGATATGGGAACCGAACCATCGCTGCGCAGCCGACTCCGCACCCGGTTGTATGATCGTCGCATGATCCTGGACACATCAAATATCTCACGCGACAAGCTGGCTGATTTCGCCGACCAGTTGCGCAGTTTCCGCCCGCCGGTGTACCTGGCCTACGCCAATTCAATGTTTCTGTATGCCCGCTTCCTGCGCGAGAACCGTATCACCGATTACCATCGGCCGCACGCCATCATTACGTCAGCCGAGTTGCTCACGAGCGACCAACGGGCACTGATTGAGGACGTTTTCGCCTGCCGCGTGTTTAATCGCTACGGTTGCCGTGAACACAGTATCATCGCCTCAGAATGCGCCGAACACAGCGGCATGCACATGGTCGCGGAACACCTGCTGGTTGAGATACTGAAACCGGCCGATGGATCTCCTGACATCCCGGGACGAATAGTCATCACGGACCTGTTCAATTTCGGCATGCCCCTGATCCGATACCAGATTGAGGATTTAGGTGAATTCGTACCCGGTTCCTGTGCCTGCGGCCGCGGTTTGCCGCGCCTGAATATTGTCGGCGGCCGGGTCACCGATTTCCTGGTTACGCCCGATAGTCGCGTTATTTCCGGCGCCTCCATGACCATTTACTTTGTTGCGACTGTCCCCGGAGTGGCCCAGGCCCAGATCATTCAGAAGACGCGTGATCACCTGATACTTAAAGTTGTGCCGAACAACAAATTTGACGACAATTCCCTTAGAGTGATAGCGGAGAAAGTCCGGGAGTTCTTCGGCCCGACCATGAAGTACGAGGTCGAGAAGGTCGTAAGCATTCCGTCCACCGCCTCCGGCAAACACCTGTTCAGCATCTGTGAACTTGATCCTATGGAGTTTCTGACCTGATTGATCCCCGTCGGGTGTCATCTCGAATCCAGCGGGTCAACGGTCAACAATCTGTTATGTATTCTGCATTGTTGAGAAACGTGTTCCTGCCCGCCGTGCTGCGGCGCGATGATCGCCAGTCGGCGATCAAACACTGGCGTTTTTTCCAGAAGAGCCAGTTCTGGAGCCGCCAGCGTCTACTGGACTATCAATTCGAACAAATGAAAATAATGCTGGCTCACGCCTATCACACCACGAAATACTATCGAAACGTGTTTGATGAGCGCGGGTTGACACCGGAATCATTCAAAAGCCTGGATGACCTGGCCTTACTTCCGATCATGACCCGGGATCTGCAATTCCGTCACCTCAGTGACATGATCTCATCGCAATACGCGCCCGAAACACTGATGCGCTTTGAAACCGGCGGCACTACCGGCCAGCGCGCGACCTTGTACCGCAATTTTGAATCCAACAATATCAAAATCGGCGGGGCCTGGCGTTTTGAAAGCTGGATGGGACGACTGCCGTGCGACAAAATGGGCCTGGTATGGCCCGCGTCCATGGACTTTCTGGAGCAACTCGACTGGAAACAACGAATCAAGCAGAGATATTTCCTGCGCCAGGTGATGCTTTTCGCCGGCACGCATCGAGAATCCGATCTGGATATTTGCTACCGGGAAATGCGCCGGTTCAATCCGCGTTTCCTCAAGGTATTCCCCACGGCACTATTCAGCCTGGCTGAGTACATCGAGAGCACACACCTCCCTTCGTTTCATCTCGATGGTATTCTGTCAACAGGTGAGCCGTTGTACGGGTACCAGAGGAAACGGTTTTCCGAGTTGTTCGGCTGCGACATCATCGATATGTACGGCTCGCGGGAAACGGGGAATACCGCCGGTGAGTGCCCGGCCCATGAGGGCCTGCATATCTCCATGGAAACGGTTCTTCTGGAATTTGTCGAGAACGGCCGTCCGGTACCGACGGGGCAGCGAGGAAGGATCCTCATCACCGACCTCACCAACTTCGGCGTTCCGGTTATTCGCTATCAGATTGACGACTACGGCAAGCTTCTGCAGTCCTCGTGTTCCTGCGGCCGCGGTCTGACCCTCATGAGTGCCGCTGTGGGACGGGTATCCGACGACATCATTGCGCCCGACGGTCAGCGGGTGACCGGAAACGTCATTGGCAATCATCTCACCAGTGCCGGACCGGAGGTCGGCCAGTTGCAGGTGGTCCAGAAATCGCCCTCGGAGTTTGTCGTGAGGGTCACCAACAGGCCGCCGGTCACTCAGGAGCACTTTGATTACATCACCGGCGTCATGACGCGCATCATCAGTAAGGACATCAACATCAAATTCGAAGTCGTTGAGAGAATCGAACCGGAAAAGTCCGGAAAAGTCCGCTTCGTTGTTTCCCACCTGGCGCCCATGCGTGAGGAATCGGACGCCGATGAGGATGGAGACCAATGAACATC
>JAHIVM010000574.1 GCA_018816665.1 Candidatus Zixiibacteriota bacterium | reverse complement strand
GCCGTCGGCCGACAGCGGGGCAGGAGAAGTCGTACGCGTGGATACCAGCACCGGTGAAATCATTTCATCGGATGCGCCCATCTCGAGTGTTGCGCCCGTACCTGACCCGGGTAGCGACGGGATATCGCTGGTCGGTCGTTTTGGCGATTTGTACCTGCTGTTCCAGTCGGGCTCAGACATGCTTGTGGTGGACCAACACACGGCGCACGAGCGGGTGTTGTACGAGGACAATCTGAGACGGCTGGACGATCAAAAGGGTGTAGCTCAGCAATTACTGTTGCCGGTTCAGGTTGAGCTGTCTCCCGAGCAGTTTGCTCTTTTTGAGGAGTCGCGGGAGATGCTGACGCACACCGGATTCGAGGTCGCCGAATTCGGCGGGTGTACTGTTCGGATCGAAGCGGTGCCTTCAGTGCTGACTCGCAAGAGTCCGGAGACGGCCCTGCGCTCAATGCTGGATGATATCGGGTCATTGCGCAAAACCGGCTACGACCTGAAAAAGGCGGTGGCCCAGTCGCTGGCCTGCCGCTCAGCCGTCATGGCCGGGGATCGCCTGACTGATCACGAGGCTATCGGCCTGGTATCCCGGCTGCTCCGTTGCGAGAACGCATACTCCTGTCCGCACGGGCGCCCCACATTTGTTCGCATCAGCAAAGAAGATCTTGACAGGCAGTTCGGTCGTGGCTGAATCCAGACCTATTCCCATTGTTTGCGGTCCTACCGCATCGGGCAAAACCGGGGCGGCCGTGGCACTGGCGACCCGGTATCCGGTTGAAGTCGTATCGGCCGATTCGCGCCAGATCATCCGCCACCTCGATATTGGCACCGCCAAGCCCACTACCGACGAGAAACGACAGGTTACTTTCCACCTGATCGACATTGTCGAACCCGGTGAGAGGTATTCGGTGTTTCGGTTTATAGACGATGCTGATGCGGCAATCGATCAGATCCTTCGGGCCGGGCACATCCCGGTGGTGGTAGGCGGGACGGGCCTGTACCTGCGGGGGCTTACCGACGGAGTCGTGGAAATCGAAGAGGATGGGGGGAGTGTGATTCGGGAACAGCTGATGCGGGAAATGGAGTCGCTCGGCCCCGAGGAAATGCATCGTCGGCTGGCCCGGCTCGATCCCGACGAAGCCGGGCGGATTCACCCCAACAACCGCGTGCGGGTGATCAGGGCACTCGAAATTTGTCGCTTGACCGGCCGCAGTAAAACTGAACTTGCGGCGTGCGGTTCGTATAAAAGGAGTAACTTTGTTTTTGACTGGTTCTGTCTGGCCCCGCCCCGAGAGCGCCTGTATGAAATCATCGACGCCCGGGTTGATGCCATGTTGGCTGACGGACTCCTGGATGAATACACCGGCTTGGTTGACCGGGGATTGAAGGATGCCGTCTCCCGGGCCAATGTGATTGGATATGCGGAGTTGCGCAATTTCATTGAGGGTAACTGCACTTTTGACGAGGCTGTGGCGTCCATAAAGCAGAATACCCGGCGCTATGCCAAGCGCCAGATGACCTGGTTTCGGCATCAGGCCTCCGGTGCTTTCTTTGAGGATCGTGACCGCCTGATTGCCGCTCTTGATGCGAGTTTGTCGGGCTGGACGGGGATTCGTTAAAACTTGACACGGATTTATGATATCTGTTATATATCAACCACTTACAGGAATCGTGGCTAAAGGTGCCGCACTGTCGGGTCGATAATTAGGGATGATGTTGAAGACCGCAAGGAATCGAAAGGTCCGTATGACTGAATTCAAAGCCTCCAAAGCCAGATCATCCATCTGGGCAACTCTGCTTGTATGTCTGGCTGCGCTGGTTGTCTCCTGTGCCGCCAATGGTCCCTCGGATGGTCCTCGTTTGTATGGCGAGAGATCGACGGAATCGACCGGCAACTCCACCGGGACCCTCAACACCGAAAAAGATTCCACGAATGCGACGGAAGCCACAGCCGCCGTAGTCCAGACGGCGGAGTCATCGCTGAGCAAAACATCGGCAACCAACGAGACGCCGGCGACGGCTTCCAAGGCCGACCCCAATGTGGCTCCGGCGACCAGTGGTGTTGCCCCCACGCAGGCTGAAGAGCAGCAGTCGGACCTCGATGAACTCCTGCTGTACTTCGCGGAGGTTGACACTGAGGACTCCGCCTCGGCCGTCGATGATCAGATCTGGCGATTGTTTGACCTGGCAGAAGAATACTATCAGATGGGTGTCATTGCCAATCGCGAGGCCAGTTGGGAAGAGGCTCAGTACTACTTTGAGAAAAGCCTGAAGATTCTGGCGAATCTTGATATTGAAGACGACTCGCTGGTGACCCCCGAGGCGGTCAAATACTCGTCGCTGCTGGACAACCTGATTGCGGACTATCGGGTGACGTTGCGTTCGCTGGGACAACTGGAGGGTGACATTGCGCCGTCGGTTCTGGTGGAACGTTTTGGCGAAGTGGGCGGTCGCCTGGGCAATGATTCACTGGTTGTGTTCAAGCAGGAGCAGACCGCGATAACCTTCGACCTTCCGGTCAAAATGAATGATCGAGTGAAAAAGTCAATTATCTATTATCAGACGGTGGCGCCCGATTTTATCTACAAAACGCTCAAGCGATCGCAGCGTTATGATGCCCTCTTCCGGGAGACGCTGACCAAACACAATATGCCCCAGGACCTTGTCTACCTCTCCATGGTTGAGTCAGGTTTTAATCCCCATGCCTATTCGTGGGCGCGGGCCATGGGCCTCTGGCAGTTTATCTCATCAACCGGGCGCATGTACGGCCTGAATCGCAGCTGGTGGGTGGATGAACGCAAGGACCCGGTGAAAGCCACCGATGCCGCCTGTCGCTTCCTGAAGGATCTGTACAACAAGTTTGGTGACTGGGAACTGGCGATGGCGGCCTATAACGGTGGCCCGGGGCGTGTCTCGCGCGAAATCAAGAAGCAGAAAACGATAGACTTCTGGCGCCTGCGTCTTCGTCGCCAGACCATGGACTACGTGCCGTTGATCTATGCGGCGGCCATCATCTGCAAAGACCCGGAAAAGTACGGATTCGATCTCGGCCAGGTCGAGATAGAACCGCCGATAGTGTGGGACGACGTGACGATTGACCGCTGTCTTGATCTGAAGGTTGTGGCCAGTGAAGTTGGTTGCAGCGTCCAGGAGTTGAAGGACCTGAACCCGGAACTGC
>JAHIVM010000573.1 GCA_018816665.1 Candidatus Zixiibacteriota bacterium | reverse complement strand
CCGTATATTACCTGTCAATCACACTGGTAAGCGCAACCAACCTGTGACAGGGGAATCTTATGCGGCTGACGTTGACGGTCCTGGCAATAGTGTTGATAGCCGGCCTGACGGGCTGTTCGGATCAACCGGCGGACCAGAACGGAATTTCCGATGAGGAACAGAATACCATGACGAGCGAAAATCAGGTTTTGTATTACCTCGGCTTGATCCGGCGGGGCGCCACCTGGACCCCGGAAGCCAACGATGCCGTAATGAAAATCCAGGAAGAACATCTGGCCAATATCGAGCGGCTCGCCGGTGAGGGCCTGATGGTCCTCGCCGGGCCGTTTTATGCCGAAACCGGCGACAATGATCTCCGCGGCATATTCCTCTACGATGTAGAAACTTTCGAGGAGGCGCGCGAACTCGCCGACACCGATCCCGCCGTGAAAACCGGACGGTTGAAAGTGGACATTTACCCGTGGATTGGAGCCGGCGAAGTCCTGTACGATGAACCGGTTCAGATGACCACGTATATCGCCGCCCTGTTCCGTCGCGGAGCACAGTGGACCGACGAAACTACCCCGTCGTACGAGGAGTTGCTCGAACAGCAGGCCACGGCTATCGCCACGAAGTGCGACTCCGGCGCGCTGGTGTTTGGCGGCATGTTCGGCGAGATCGACGACGAGGGTGATTTCGCCGCAATGTTGATTTATCGGGCAGATTCGCTGACGCAGGTGGAAGAAACCGTGTCATCGGCATCGTGGGTGGCCAATGACGTGCTTGATGTCGAGGTGATAATGTGGTACGGTCCCGAGGGCCTGCGCTGGGAGTAGGGCGAGGAAAGTTGATCGGCAGGTGCTGTCATGTGCCCCACGTGACAGCTTTGTCGTCGATGATATGTCGCTCCCGTACCGTGCTGTCATGTGCCCCACGTGACAGCCTTGCCGTCGGCCGGGTGGCCTGCTCAAACTTGTTTGAGCAGGATCAAACACACGCCTCCGCTGCAGCCCATTCCCTTACACTGTCACGCGATTACGGCAGGTCTCCGGAGCGATACAACCGAGTCTGCGCGGCAACTGGACTGAGCCCCGCACATAATCCACACCGGCCAGAATAGAGACCTGCCCTGCGGGGGAGATAAAACACGACGCCAGTTCCCCCTTAATGACCCGCCACGCCGTGGGCGCGCATGCAGCTTGATGGTGGGATAGGGATGCGCCGGGTGGCCTGCTCAAACTTGTTTGAGCAGGATCAAACACACGCCTCCCCCGCAGTTCACCTCTCTACACTGTCACACGATTGCGGCAGGTCTCCGGAGCCAGACAACCGAGTCTGCGCGGCAACTGGACTGAGCCCCGCATATAATCCACACCGGCCAGAATAGAGACCTGCCCTGCGGGGGATTGAGTTATCGATTTTCCCCGCTCAGTTCCGGCTTCGAATCTTGCTCAGCAGTCTCAATATCTCCAGGTACAACCACACCAGGGTGACTATCAACCCAAAGGCCGCATACCATTCCATGTATTTCGGCGCCCCAACCTCGGCTCCCTTCTCAATGAAGTCGAAGTCCAGCACGAGATTCAACGCCGCGATCACCACCACTACCAGGCTGAAAACAATTCCGATGACGCCGTTGCCGTGGATGTACGGGATGTTGATATTGAAAAATCCCAGGACAAAAGTCGCCAGGTATATCAATGCGATTGCACCGGTGGCCGCCACTACGCCGAGTTTGAAATTCTCAGTGGCTTTAATCAGTCCGCTTTTGTAGGCCGCCAGCAGAACAAACAAAGTCCCAAATGTCAGCGCCACCGCCTGCAGCACGATGCCGGGAAAACGCATCTCAAAAATCAGCGAGATACCGCCCAGAGCCAAGCCCTCCAGCAGGGCGTATAGCGGCGCGGTGTACGGTGACCAGGTCTTTTTAAAGACGGTAACCAGGGCCGCGATCAGACCGCCGATAACTCCTACCAGCACGTACGGCATCATCGGCGAGAGATCTTCCCGACCGACAAACGATGCCCAGACAAATCCCGCCGACACCACCAGCAAAAACAGCAGCAGAGCCGATTTGTTGACCGTCCCCTGAATGGTCATGGCCCGGTCGGCGGTGGCGGTGTGGGCCAGCGACGTAAACGTTTTGTCATTCAGGGCCGGATTGGCGGTTCTCATTGCCATATATGTACCTCGGTTGTTCGTTTTCGTTTCGAGTTATACCCCAAAACTACGGATTGGTGTGTGAGGAAGTCAACAGAAAGTGGGGGTGGGAGATCGTCACACTCCTGTGACCCGCCACGCCGTGGGCGCGCAGGCAGCTTGATGGCCGGATGGGAAGCGGTTGGAGAAGAAAAAAAGAGTATCTTGGACCCTACAAAATACCCCCGGCAGGAATTGAACCTGCGACACCCGGTTTAGGAAACCAGTGCTCTATCCAACTGAGCTACGGGGGCAATTCTCCTGACAAAAACCAAAGTAATACACTCCTCCCCATCTTGCAACAATTAGGTGGACCGGCAACCAGCCAACATGCTAATCATCCTTCGACCCTTCGGCAAGCTCAGGGCAGGCGAAGCTCAGGATGACTCGATCCGGTCAACGGAAAAAGATCAGGGTTTTTCACAGAAAAACGAGCGCCCAAAAGACGCCCGTCGTATCGGATAGTATCAGCATCTACTCGGAATCGTAGGACACCAGATAGTCCAGATCGTACCCCTTCAGCTTCTCCGCAAAGGGCAAAAAGGTCAGGCCGATTACCGATGATATCCCGACCACCTCGCCCTTGAGCCGCTCCACCATCCTGCAGACCGCCAACAACGTCCCGCCGGTTGCTATCAGATCATCCACGACAACGACCTTCTCACCGGGCTGGATGGAGTCCTCATGCATCTCCAGGCGGTCCGTGCCGTATTCCAGTTCGTATGCCTCGGTGATGGTTTTCGAGGGCAGCTTGCCGGGTTTGCGGGCAATCGACAGGCCCAGATCCAGCCGGTCGGCCAGGGCGGCGCCAAATACAAACCCGCGCGACTCAATGCCCACCACCCGGTCGGCGCCTATTCGTCGCACATAGGTTTCCATGCCGTCGAGCGCCAGCTCCAGACCTTTCGGATGCTGGATCAGGGTAGTGATGTCATAGAACGTAATGCCCGGCTTGGGAAAGTCGGGAATGCTGCGAATGTACTGTTTGAGATTACTCACGATCAATCGCCTGTGTTAATGTCTGATTTCAAAACCGCTGAATGTATTGGTGGGATCAACCCAGAGGACTTCGATATCGGTAACATGCCCGTTCATCGGGCCCACTTTGAGCTCGGCAATCAGGTCCTCAAGCAGGCCGCGTTCGCCCTCGGCAACCGCCAGCACGGAACCATCGTAATTGTTTTTGACCCATCCGGTGAGTTTGAGCCGGGTAGCGGCGCGGTAGGCGAACCAGCGATAGCCGACGCCCTGGACATGCCCCCTGATTTTCAACTGAACCCCCTGCACGATCACATATTTTCCCGAGCAAGCTCCATTGCTTTTTGGGCGGCTTCGAGCGGATCATCCATCTGAATGATGTCATCGCCGAGCTTCCAGGCGGAGATAGAGATCACCGGCTTTTTGGCCTGCAGGGCGAAGGCCATTTCGGACAGAGTCCCGAACTTGCCGGGGAACGCCACCACGGCATCGGCCGCACGCACGACAATGATGTTTCGGGCTTCGCCGAAGCCGGTAGGAAGGACAAAATCGATGAACTCGTTGGCATCATTGCGATCCAGAGTCGGCAGGATACCGATAGTCACGCCCCCGCCCTCTTTGGCGCCTTTGGCAGCGCCTTCCATAATGCCGCCCATGCCGCCGCAAACAACAACGCCGCCGTTTTCGGCGACGTACTGCCCCACGACGGACGCCATGTCACGAAGCTTCTTTGAACATTTGCTAGCCCCGATGATAGCGATTACCGGCTGCCTATCGACAGACATTGCTCACCATCCCTCCCATTAGATGCTGATTAGACTGTTAGAGGCTCAACCAACGGATTATTATCAAGTATCTGTTCTGAGATCAGAAAAAATATCGGGGCGACTGGATTTGAACCAGCGACCTCTTAGTCCCGAACCAAGCGCGCTACCAACTGCGCCACGCCCCGATAGGTCGTTGAAAGCCCAAAATATCCTTTTTCCGGCTTTTGTCAACACTTTATCGGACAGAGACCCATATTGTTACAGGGGGTGCAAAAAGCCCGCAGAAGCGGTCCGATTGCGGTCTGAAACCACCCCGCCCGGTCTGTTTTCGTCACAGACGCAGTTTGATGTCCTCTATCCGTTTCAGCGCGTCTCTGTCCGTAAAATCGAGTTTCATGGGTGAAATCGACACCAGTCCCCGACTCACCGTGGCAAAGTCGGTCCCTTTTGTTGTCTTCCACTCCGGCCGTCCGCCGATCCAGTAATACGCCTGCCCCCGGGGATCGGTTTTCTCAATGATGATATCTTTGTAATGACGGAAGCCCTGCGACGTAAACTCGTAGCGGCGGTAGGGTTTCCCGTTGTCCACCGGCAGATTTATGTTCACAAACACCGAGACCGGCAAATCCAGTTTCGGATATTGCCGCAGGAACTTGGCGGCGAACTTCGCCCCGTTTACCATGGGAGTCCCCGGCTTGTAGTTGGCCATGGAGACGGCGATCGACGGTATCCCCAGAATCGCTCCCTCAATAGCGGCCGCAACCGTTCCGGAATAGGTAACGTCATCGCCCATATTGGCACCGTGGTTGATTCCGGAGAAGATGAAGTCGGGACGACCTTTCTTGAACACGTGATGGATCGCCAGCATAACACAGTCGGTCGGGGTGCCGTCGGTAGTGTAATGATATCGGTCCAGCTTGTGCATGCGAAGCGGGCGGTTCAGCGTGAGCGAATGCGAACTGGCCGACTGCTCCCGGTCCGGGGCCACCATAAACACCTCGGCCGTCCGGGACAGTTCTTTGAACAGGGCGTTGATCCCGTCGGAATAGTAACCGTCGTCATTGGTCAGGAGAATTCGCAGTTTCTTAGACATTGGGTACATCCAATCCCTGCATGCGCATCAGCATAAATATCTGTCCCCGATGGCGCGCCTGATGCTCCACCACGTGCCAGATCAACCAGCGTTGGGAGAATTTTTCTTCCTGGTTGTCCTCCACATAACGATAAAACACGCGATCCCAGTTTTCGATATGTTCGTGCTCCAGGAAGTCGCGCATAACTCCGGCGTACTCGTCGACCACAGCCAGCAGGTCCTCCCGACCGGTCAAATTCTCAAAACGCGAGAAATCCACGGTCTCGCCCTTTGCCACCGCCGATATCCAGAAGGCCTCGTTTTCGGCAATGTGTCCGAGCAACTGACCGACAGAGCCCGGATGTTGATGGCAGGTCCAGGCCAGTTGCTCCGGAGTCAGATCCCGAACCGCAACCCGCAGTTCGTCGCGGACCGTAAAGTAATTGGAAAAGAATTCTGATAGTGTCATGGCAAAAAGGTAGTGACTCCTCTCGGCGGTCGCAACAACCAACTACGCCCAGATCCGTCGCCACAACTGGCGGATGAATCGTAATGTGTCGCCCAGGTGATTGATGTGCGATGCAGCCCCGTCGTATATCCGCGGAATCGGCACCTCGACTACCGGTACGCCCAGGGTTCCGAGCTGAAGCAGCAGCTCCGACTCCAGGTCGTACCTGCTGGCCGTCAGACGCACCCGGTCCAGCACGCGGCCGGGAATGAGCCGAAAGCCGGATTGGCTGTCCCGCACCCGCTCGCGCGAGAATATCGATACCATAAGTGAGGTCAGGTTGTTGCTGAACCATCGGCTGACCGGCATACGCCCGAGAGCGAACGTACGGGTTCCCATCAGCACCCGCGCGCCGTCGTCAAGGGCATAAAACCGGGGGATCGCCTCGGGCGGATGCTGCAAGTCGGCGTCCAGGGTCAGCGCGGAGCGGTACCCGAACTCACGGGCGTACGCGAATCCGGCCCGCAGCGCGGCACCCTTGCCCCGATTGGAACGAAACGAAATATGGGACAACTTGAGATCATCGATAATGCGTTGCGTGTTATCAGTAGAACCGTCGTTGACAATCAACAGATTACTTCGGCAGACATATTGATCCAGTCGTGTGATGAGTTCGGGCAGGGTTTTCTCGGCGTTGAAAGCCGGCACGATGACAAGGACCGAGATGCTGTTCAGGTAACTCATACGGACCCCGGCGTGGTGCGGTCAGAGATTGTCCGAGGGCGGTGATTGAGGGGCGTTTTCAGGCAGAAAAAATGGTCGGAGCGAGCCGATTTGAACGGCCGACCTCTCCCACCCCAAGGGAGTGCGCTACCTAGCTGCGCCACGCTCCGACACATAATCATTACTGCCTCCGTGAGGCATAGCCCTTCAATTTAGCGGTTATCCCGCGAAATTCAAGAGAAAAGTTTGAGCAGATCCTCTATGTCCTTCCTGATTCGAGCCAGGGCCGACTGTGCTTTGGCTTTGTTGACCAGATCGGTCTTCTCTTCGCTCGGCCGCCGCATCATCAACTTGGTCCGTGTCCCGGCGATAGTCAACCCCTCCTTGTGGCGCAGGTGGTTGATCCGGTTGACAATCTCGATGTCCTTGGAGGTATACAGGCGATTGCCGCCCCGGTTCTTGCGCGGTTTAAGGACGGGGAATTCCTTTTCCCAGTAGCGCAAGACGTACTGCTCCAGCCCGGTCATCCGTGAGACTTCGCCGATGGAGTAATACCGTTTGTCGGTCAGAGTATTTTTTTTCATGTCTTTCTACTCCCCGCTGTATCCGCGCTATTGCCAGATTTCCGGTCGAGGTTCCCGTTCCATAAGGGCGCTGACAGCATCCGCCGGCGATTTGTGATCAAACAACACACCGTGGATCTCCCTCGTAATCGGCATATCCACCTCGTGCCGAAGGGCCAGTTCGTACCCGGAACGGCACGTATCCACGCCCTCGGCCACCATGGTCATGCTTTTGAGAATGTCATCCAGCCGCTCGCCCCGTCCGATCCTGTCCCCGACCAGGCGGTTTCGGCTGTGACGCGACATGCAGGTGGTGATCAGGTCACCGATACCCGACAGCCCCGCAAACGTTTCGGCCCGGGCTCCCAGTGTCAGACCCAGGCGCGTGATTTCGGCCAGGCCACGGGTGATCAACGCCCCCTTGGTATTATCACCCAGACCGAGACCGTCGGCCACGCCGGCGGCAATGGCGATAATGTTCTTCAGTGCCCCGCCCAGTTCCACGCCGATGATGTCGTCCGAGGTGTATACGCGGAAATGCTCAATACTGAACATATTCTGCAAATTCAGATTCAGGTCGTCTGACGGCGATGCCACCACCACGGTAGTGGGAATGCCCAGCACGACCTCCTCGGCATGCGACGGTCCCGAGAGGGTGGCCACCCGCTCCGCCGGCAGGCCGGTTTCCTCCGCGATGACCGATGACATCCGTTCCAGGGTCCCGTTTTCGATCCCTTTGGCCAGATTGACGATGGCCGGCACTCCCGCCAGGGATTGCCCAAGCGGCCCGATAACCCGTCGAACATACTGCGATGCCACCGCCAGGATCACCAGATCGGCCTCGGCGGCAGCGCCGGGATCCTCGACAATGGCAACCGAGTCGGGCAACCGGAAGTCTCTGAGGCGGCCGGGGTGAGACCGGTCACGCCTGAGTATCTCGGCATCACGAGCTATCGGTTCCCACAGGGTCACTTCGTGATTCGCGATGGCAAGCAGGTGGGCCACCGCCATCCCCCACGATCCGGCACCCAGTATGGTCACACGACTAGCCACGGGACGCACCCTTCCCGCCCGAGCCCTTCAGGCTGAAGCGGCTTTCAGTTCCGGCCAGAAGCCTCCCGACATTTTTGTAGTGAGTCAGCGGCACCAGCAGGCCGATGGTAATGGTCATGATCAAGTACACGTCGGACACATCCCACCCAAACGCATAGCGTTCGACAAGTAGTACTGTCGGCAGTGTTAACGCGCCGAGTATCGAACCCAGCGAAATATACCTGGTGGCGAAAGCCACAACCAGGAACACTGCCACGCAACACAGCGTCTCAAGAGGAAGCAAGACGAGCATCGTCCCGAGAGCAGTGTTTACCCCTTTTCCCCCCCGGAAGCCGATATAGATCGGAAACACGTGTCCCAAAATCGCCGCCAGGGCCACGAGCAGAAGGAACAGTTCCCGACCCATGATGTCCTGAACAACGAACAGGCCGATCACTTCGGCCAGGACACCTTTGGCAATATCGAGGACATACACCCAGATTCCGGCCCTGAATCCGAGGAGCCGCACAACGTTTGTGGCTCCCACGTTCCCCGACCCCACTTTGCGGAGGTCGGGGATACCGTGATGTCGCGCAATTATATATCCGCCCGGGATGGCGCCCAGAAGGTACGCCACCACCAGCGCTGCAGCAACTACCAGCACACTCATGAGCATTCAGCGATCCGCGAACGGATCGTCTCCTACTGCTCGGTGGCCAGGGAATCCTCCATCATGTCGGCATCCGGATCCTCCTCCGGCGTTTCCCACAGCGGCGCCAGGTCCGGATAGTAGTCTACCATTTCACTGGCCAGGGTCTCGACATCGGCGGCATCGATGTCCTGGTCAGAGGCTATCGCCTGCAGGCGCTGGACAAACATGGCACACTTCTCGAGGTCAAACGGTTCCTCCTCGCCCATCTTCACGATGAAGGCATCAGCCAGAGCGTTGAATCGTGTGGTATCCACATCATCGACCGGATTCGTAGCCAACTCGGTTTTGACCTGACCGACGATGGTGGTAGCACCCATCTTCACGAGGTCGTCTTTGAAGAACCAGCAGGCACCGATAGTTCCGGCAATGATCACGATCAGCACAATGCCGATGATCAGGCCGACCATACAGCCTTTTGACATTCCCTTTTTCTGTTCGTCAGGCATACTTTTTCCCCTCACGGTCTCCAGGATTTCGGATCAGACACACACGCCTGCGGGGGACGTGATCTTCCATGATCCGCCATAGTGATTTTCTTAATCTATTGGTATATAGCCGACTGAGGGCATCATATCAAGTAAAATGAATAGCAAGAAAAGGGTCTGATCGTACTGATCAGACCCTGGAGAGTTGTCGGTTCGACAATTCGGGACAGATTGCGGCGCGCTATTTGGCCTTGGCCGCAGCGGTTTTTTTGCTCTTTTTGGCCTTCGGCTCTTCCGTCTTGGGCTTTTCGGTGAGCAATTCAACCACGGAAATCGGCGCCCCGTCACCCCGGCGCACACCGAGTTTCATGATGCGCGTGAAGCCCGAGTCACGGTCCGCGAACTGCGGCACGATGTCACTGTAGAACTTCTTGAATACTTCCTTTTGGCGAATCGTCTCGGCCACCTGCCGTTTGGACGCCAGAGTGTCCTTTTTGGCGGTGGTGATCAGACGGTCCACAATCGGACGCAGGGCTTTCGCCCGGGCATCGGTCGTTTTGATAACCCGGTGCTGAAACAGTGACATGGCCATGTTGGCCAGCATGGCTTCACGGTGCGGCTTGGTCCGCCCCAGTTTTTTGACTTTATCTCGGTGTCCCATTTTCTACTTTCACACTGCTATTTGACCGGTGCGTCAAGGTACCTGGAAATGTCCATACCGAAAGACAGATCCATTTGCTCCAGGAGCGTACCGATCTCGTTAAGCGACTTACGACCAAAGTTGCGATACTTCAGCATCTCGGACTCGCTCTTGGTAACGAGATCCTCGAGGGTCTGAATATTGGCGGCCCGCAGACAGTTGGAGGACCGAACCGACAGCTCGAGTTCGTCAACCCGCGTTTTCAGCAGGTTGCGAATCCGCGTCACCTCTTCGTCCTCTTCGGGCTCGTCTTCCACCATCACGTCTTCATCCATGTGGATGAACAGCTGCAGGTGATCCTTCAGCAGCTTGGCGGCGTAGCTGAGGGAGTCCTCCGGGGTGATGGAACCGTCAGTCGTCAACTCCATGATGAGACGATCGTAGTCCGTCTTCTGACCGACCCGGGTGTTTTCGACCTGATAGGAGGTCTTGACAACCGGTGAGAAGAGCGAGTCTACAAAAATCGTACCGACCGGAGCATCGGGCCGCTTGTTCATTTCCGCGATATGGTACCCACGACCGGAGTCGATATCAATCTCCATCTCAAAATCGATCTCATCGGTCAACTCACAAATGTGGAGTCCCGGATTAAGGATTTCGATTTCGGTATCACCGCCGAACATGCCAGCCGTGAGTTTACCCTTGGAGTTGGCCTTGAGCCTGAGGGTACGCATGTCATCGGCGTACATGCGGATGACGATTTTTTTCACGTTGAGCACGATGTTCGTGATATCCTCGTACACGCCGGGGAT
>JAHIVM010000572.1 GCA_018816665.1 Candidatus Zixiibacteriota bacterium | reverse complement strand
CGCCCTGCTCGGGGCGCGTCTCAGCAGCGGTGTCAACCGGCTCCTCAGCCGATCTTTGGAAACGGTCCATCCGCTCGACTACCGCAGGCGGCTCGGGTGCCGAGTCCTCGGGAACGTGATCCTGCTTCTCCGGTCGGGTCGATTCACTTTGCTCAAGTGATCCCGAGGCATGGCGCTGAAGTTGATCCGATACCCGGGCCAATTCACGGGCGATAGTCTGCGGATTCAGGCGACCATTGACGTCATCGTCTCTCGTCGGTTCCACCGACTCCCGCGATTCCCTGACCCGGGGAGCCGCGTCTTCCCGCGCTCTGACCGGGACAGACCGCTCTGGTGCCGCGTCTTCCGGGACGGGTCGATCGGTCGGTTTGTCGGGTCTTGGTGCCCGCTCAGCGGGACGTTCCGTCCGCGCGTCACGTTCGGCCGGCCGGTCGGTCCGAAGCGGCCGTTCAGGCGGTCTCTCGGTCCGGGCGGGACGTTCCGGGGTCCGCTCCTGTCGGGCGGGACGGTCACTTGATTCATCGCGACCATCGCGGCGTCGCGGCCGCTGCTCCGACGTACTGCGGGATCGAGGCGACGACGGGCGTGATGATGGTCTGCCGTTTCTGCGTGATCTGTCCCGATCTGAGCTGTCCGGTCGAGTTAGCTCTGACGGCGGTTTGTCGGGGGCTTGCCCGCGGGCAACATCGCCGGAGTGATCAACTTCCTGCAGCACCGGACCGCCGGAGGTGGAAATCTCAAACGGTGACGGCGCCGAGCTTTTCACCGGTGCCCGGTCGCCACTGCCCGGACGGGTGCGGGAGGTCGAACGACCTCGGCCGCGCTGATCGGTCGAATCACCGCCATCTTGGGCACCTCGGGGCGCGGGCCGACGATCATGGGGGGGGCGGTCGGATCCGCTTCGCGTTGACGGTCGGGCGGTACGGGGGCGGGAGGTAGTTGCCGTCGACCGTGCGCGGGACGGAGCCCGTCGCGGCGCAACGCCGGTCCGGCGGGCTGTTTTGAACTCGTATGACTCTCCCGCTATGGCGGCAACAACACCGTCACCCCAGACATTCACCACGGTACGCAGACGGTCAAACAGCCAATCAATGCCCTGAACCGCAGCGGCAATGCCGACTGCGCGCTCGGGAGAGAATCCGACTACCCCCAGGGCAACCGGCAGCAAAAGCAGCGAGGCCATGGGCATGCCGGCGGCGCCGACGGATATGACCAGTGAGGTCAGGCCAACCAGTACGAGCTGGACAATAGACAGGCTCGGACCAAACATCTCCGCCAAGAGGACAGTCACGGCGGCGACGTACAGCGCCGTGCCGTTCATGTTGATCGAGGCTCCCAGCGGCAGCACAAAGGCGCCGGCGCGGCTGTCAACTTCGGCATCGTCAACCACGCAACTCTGTGTCACGGGCAGCGTGGCGATTGATGAAGCCGTACCAAAAGCGGTCAGGAAAGCCGGCCCCATCGCTGAGATAAGACGGAATGGTGATTGCTGCCCAAAAACCATCAGGGTCGCCGGCAGAACCACTACGGCATGCAGCAGCAGTCCGGCCACAACGATCAGACCGAGGTTAGCATAGTCTGCCAGCATGACCTCGTTACGGGCCACCGCCGCACCCACCAGTGACAGAATGCCGATCGGTGCCGCATACAACAAGACTGTGACAAGACTCATCACAGCCTCGCTGAGTTCTTTGAAGAAACTCAGAACCGTCTTTCCCTTGGTTCCCATGGCCGAGATGACACCGCCAAGAAACAGCGAAAACACAACAAGTCCCAGGTAGTTGCCCTGGGACATGGCCGAGAGAATGCTTTCCGGCAACAGGTTTCCCAGAATTCCACTGATTGTTGAGTACGAAGTTTCCATGGTCCCCGGTGTCAGCGTGGAGCCGGGACCGAACACTTTGGCCAGGACCAGTCCGATAACGACGGCAATTGATGACGTGGCCACAAAGTATGTTACGACCTGCCAGCCGATCCGGCCGACTTTGCGAAGGTTACCGAGCGCCGCAATGCCTACCACAACCGACGCCAGTATCAGGGGTAGAACAACAATCTTAAGGGCGTTGACGAACAATCG
>JAHIVM010000571.1 GCA_018816665.1 Candidatus Zixiibacteriota bacterium | reverse complement strand
GCCCAGATGATGCACCAGTGCATTTACCAGGGTTCCGGCGGGGTTGCCGACAGCCGGGTGGGTGACCAGTCCCGGGGGCTTGTTCACTACCACCAGGTGGCGATCTTCGTATACTATGTCCAGGGGAATAGCCTCTCCCTCGATGTGACTCGGCGGCTCAGGCGGGATTCCCACCGTCACCGTTTCCCCCCCCTTGAGCCGAAACTTGGATGCCACCGCCTCGCCATCGACCAGGATCATTCCGTCGGCCAGGAGTTTCTGTATCCGGTTGCGTGAAAGCTTCAGATCGGGGCTGGTGCTGAGGTACTTGTCCAGACGTTCCCCGGCCGCACCATCATCTGCCACCACTGTCACCTCGACAGTATCCGTGCGGTCGGGATCCACCATCCGGTCAGCGACTCTTCGGCAGGTTCGTGTTCACCAAACGGCGCATGGTTTCCACCGCCGATTCCATGCCGCGCAACACGGCCCGGGCAACAACCGCCTGCCCGACAAAAAACTCGTCGAACAGGTCAAGCTCATGGAGCGGCATGACATTCTTGTACGTGATACCGCGCGAAGCGTACACCGACACTCCGCTCCGGGAAGCCGACTGCGCGGCGCGGTCGATACGGTCCAGTTCCTGCTGGGCCTCGTCGCCGGTCCGGGCCAGCGTAAAACCGCTGCAGTTGATCAGCACGGCATCGGCTCCGGCCTTGGCCGCTCCCTTGACGGCATCAATGTCGGGCTCGACAAAAAAGCAGACGCCTATCCCAACGCCTTTGAAACGAGCAGTCGGCTCGGAGAAATCAACCGGCGTGTTGCGAAAGTCAATACCTGAGACCGGCGTATCGCCATCGGCGTGATCGGCCACCAGGGTGACCATCGCCGGTTTGACCTCCAACACACGATCGACCAGTTCATCGGCCGGCGGCATTTCAATGGTCAGCCGGGTCTTGACCACCTCCCGAAGTATGTACAGATCCCGGTCGCGCACGTAGCGACGGTCCCGCCGAAGGCTGATCGAGATACCGTCGGCTCCTGCCATTTCGGCCAGAACGGCCGCCTGGGCAGGATCCGGCTCCTTGGACTTGCGGGCCTCTCGCAGCACCGCAACCTGATCAAGATTTATCGATAACAAAGCCACATCCGTGTCCTTTGCGCAATGGGTGTAGGATTCTTCATAGACGACGACAATCGTTATCGCTTATACAAGCTTACGCCGGGTAAGATGATCTGTCAAATTCAAAAACTGCTCCAGACTCAACTCCTCGGCCCGGCAGGTATGCGCCAGCGACAGGGCTTCAAACACTTCCGACAGGCCCTGAGTGTCAGTTGTCAGCGACGGCATCAGGTTGTTGAACAGCAGTTTGCGGCGCTGACGAAACGAAGCGGTTACCACCTGCCGGAGGCTGTCTACCGAAACCCCGACAGCCGCAAAACGAGGCACGAGTTCGACGACCGCCGAGGTTACATCCGGCGGTGGACGAAAATGCCTGGCCGAAACGTCAAAACAATGCGAGACGTCAAAAAGCAACTGCGTCATCACGGCCAGCGCCGACCAGGACCGGGTGCCGGGATGGGCGGCAAGGCGCTCACCCAGTTCCTTCTGCACCATGAATACTGCTCGATCTATGCGCCCGTGATACTGCGCGCACCACTCCACGACGGGAGTGGTGATGTTAAACGGAAGATTGCCCGCCAACACGAATCTCTCAAGACTCTCATCCGGACGGTAGGTCAGGAAGTCGGCATTGATGATCTCGACATTGGGAAAACCGCGGACCAACCGGGTCAGATAACCGATAAGATCGCGATCGAACTCAACGGCTTTGATCGCGGCTCCGGACGCGGCCAGCGGCAAAGTCAGGGCACCGCGACCCGGGCCGATCTCGATAATTGTGTCGTGTTGATCTGGGGATACCGTCTCGACGATTCGTCGGATGACGGCCTCGGATTTCAGAAAGTTCTGCCCCAGCCGCTTCTTGGCGTGATAGGCAGCCATGATCTAGCCCTCGAAAGTCTCCGCCAGGCCATAGAGTTTGCGGCAGGTCGCATCCGTGATGGTCTCAATCTCGGCCGGAGTCATATCTTTCAACTCTGCCAGTTTGTCCCTGATATACGGCACGTTGGCGGGGCTGTTCTGCTTGCCTCGATACGGAACCGGCGTCAGATACGGGGAGTCGGTCTCGAGAATCATATGCTCAATGGGCGTCTCGGCAGCCGTGCGGGCCATCTGCGAGTTCTTATAGGTGATGACACCACCGACCGAAATGATAAATCCCATATCAATCACCCGTTGAGCGTCGGCAGCCTTCCCCGGAAAACAATGGAACACCCCGCCGCGCAGGTCACGAGCAAAGTCGCGGACTATCTCACAGGTGCGCTCAAACGACTCGCGCGTGTGAATCACGACCGGCAGGTTG
>JAHIVM010000570.1 GCA_018816665.1 Candidatus Zixiibacteriota bacterium | reverse complement strand
GGCCCCCGGCGGCAACCTGGTGTTGTCGATGCCCGGTGCCAGTGCCGCCCAGCAGACGCACGCCGTGTACGATGACAGCGGCGCGGACAACCCGTACGGCATAGAGATTACGCAGGAGTCGTTTGTGAACGGTTCGCCCAACGATGACTACGTGATTATGCGCTTCATTCTCAACAACACCAGCGGCGTATCGATCACGGGTCTTCGTTTTGGCATCCTGGCCGACTGGGATGCGACAAACTACAATGCCAATGCGGGCGGTTACGATGCCACCGATGAAATTACCTGGCAAGCGTACGACAATGGCAGTGTGCTGGCCGACTATCGCGGCATCAAACTGATCAACGGCACGCTGGCGACCGCAGGCGTGGACAGCTCAAAGCTGATCTGGGCTATTGATGCCGGCGGCAACGGCTTCCCGGACAGCGACAAGTATCTCTACCTGACCTCCGGGTTCACCCACGCCGATGCCAACAAAACATCGCGCTACGATTTGTTCTCAATCGTGGCGGCCGGACCAATCACGTTGGACGCGGGCGCGCGTGACACCGTGACATTCGCTCTCCTGGCCGGCGACACCTACCCCGAGCTTCAGGATGCCGGCGTTCGCGCTCTGGACCCAACCCCGGTCGACGACCCGACCAATCCACCGGACAACCTGCCGGTGACATTCGAGGTCTACCAGAACTATCCCAACCCGTTTAACCCGGCCACAACAATCTCGTTTGATATGCCGTACACCGGTTCGTATCGCCTGAGTATTATCAATGCGCTGGGACAGACGGTGGATGAGCAAACCGGTGAGGCCCGGGTGGGACCGGTGACGCTTGAGTGGGACGGATCAAAGTTTGCATCGGGTCCGTATTTCTATCGCGTGACAGTGGGCGATTATTCAAAGACGCGCAAGATGATGCTGTTGAAATAACGGAAGGGGCAGGCGTCTGCCATCCACGAGTCCGCCGCCCACAGAACATACAAAGCCCGGTGGTGATATCACGGCCGGGCTTTTTTTAGGCCTCGAACGACGTCACCGGTAATCCAAACCGTGACTGCAAACGCTCCGCTTCCTCCCCCGTCCGGCAAAAAAGCCTCAGTGCCGCCCGGGGGAAAACCCTCAGGTCCAGATCACCGCGCATTCTATACTCGCACTCGCGACGCCAGTCCGTTTTCTGGCCGATTGACTGCCATCGCCAGGCATCGTCGGGGAGCTTCTCCGAGTTGTTCATACGATCGTGATACCATACCGGCTGGATACCGTACTGCATTGCCTCCTCCCGACGAATGCCTATGCCGTACGGTTCAAACGACATCTGCCGGTACCGCGCCCGCCAGGTCATGAGCGGGAGGACATCAACCGGTCGCAATCCGGAAAGTGACACGCAGGGTGTGCGGGCAGGCATCTTGTGCGCTGATGCCAGCACGGTTCTGGTTTCCACAATGCGGGTCAGCGTGTGCAGGGCCGACCGGCACCAGGTATCCGATGCCAGCAGGTCGCGATAGTAGTCGATAGCCCGCTCCCCCGGCCAGCGACCGTTGGTCCCCCGGGTCCAGTGGATCAGGTAACGATCATCAAGGGTCTGCAACTCCGGCGTAACGGCCAGTTGGGAGTAGTCTATTGCCAGACCCCTGCCGTGCGGATAGTACGGTATTTCGAATTCGCGATGGACCCGGACACCGCGGCTCTCCGCGTCTGTCACCAGACCCCGCAGAGAGCTGTCCGGGCGCAGCGCGATCGGCATGAGCATGTCGGCCTGTGCCACAATGTTCCGATCACGGGCGGCCATGAGGTGGTGTCGGTCGGCTGATCCGACTGTCGAGGCAACGGTAGTGATCGTGACTCTGTCAGGTTTCAGATCGTAGTCGGCGATGATGTGATCGCGGGTACGGCCATCGCGATCGGGAGAGCTGACCGGCACGGTCAGCCACAGGGGGATGTTGTTCATTGCGCCCAGGGCCGTAATCAACTCCCAGGTCTGCATGCCGATGGAGGATGTCAGCCCGAGGCCGATTTTTTGCACCCGGGCGACAGCCAGTCGGGTCTGCCGCACCCAGGGCGTTTGTCCGTTCGGCCTCAGCGCCTGACGGGAAAGCAGGATAGCTGCTGTGTGAATCATGGTATCCCTCGTCAGCCGGTTCGGGTGACTGCGAAGAGGGCGGCCCGCCCCATTGCAATACGATCTATACTCGTCTAAATCATGACTGATTAGCCTAATGCGACATCCAGTGTCATCATCACGGCAAATCCGATAATCGCCCCCATCGTGCCGGCATCGGAATGACCACCGGTTTGAGACTCGGGAATCAACTCCTCCACGACCACAAAAATCATCGCGCCGGCCGCAAAGGCCAGGGCATACGGAAGGATCGGGCGGGCGATTAACACCAGCGCGGCGCCGAGAACTCCGGCCATGGGTTCGACCACGCCTGACATTTGGCCGTACATGAAGCATTTGGCCCGGCTGAGACCCTCGCGGCGGAGCGGCATGGACACCGCCAGCCCCTCGGGGAAATTCTGGATGCCGATACCAATAGCCAGCGCAACAGCGCCGGCCAGGGTGGCCGATGGCAACCCTGCGGCGACGGCCCCGAAAGCTACGCCCACGGCCAGGCCCTCGGGGATATTATGCAGGGTGATAGCCGAAACAAGCAGGATGCTCCGCTGCCCGTTGGTTTTCACACCCTCTGCCTCTTCGACAGGCAGGTTCAGGTGCAAATGGGGCAGCACCATGTCCAGTCCGCGGAGGAATATCGCGCCGAGCAGGAAACCAACCAGGGCCGGTACCCACGAGGGCACCGGACCGTCTTCGGACATCGCGATCGCGGGTGCCAGCAGGGACCAGAAACTGGCCGCTATCATCACGCCGGCGGCAAACCCCAGCATGATGTCCATGGTCTTGCGTTTCGGCTGGCGGGACAGGAATACCCCGGCGGCGCCGGCGGCGGTCATAAACCAGGTGAACATCGTGCCCAAAAAGGCCTGCGTGATGGGATGAAGTTGGCCCAACCAGTTCACTAAATCCATTCGATTCAACTCCTGCCGATTGTATTGCGCGGGTACCCAACGTCGGACCTCGAACAACGACAAGCGACGTCGACGTTCGGGCCAAGGTAGCACATAGATGGCCGTGGGCGCAACAAAAGTCTTGGCAGCCGCGGCCCGGGGGACGCAGTTTTGGCGCCGTCCTGAAGACCCAGCCAGAACGTCGACCGAATCACCTTCAAACTTGACAAATCGTAACCCATGCCCGTTTATAGAGATATATCTGGTGGCGCTCTAACAATCTTCAGCTGTCATCCGACAACCTAAAGGTCCGAAAAGGGGAGCCTTACCGGTTTGTCTCGGTTGAAGTTGTCCCATGTTGTGTGAACGCCGGAATCGGGAGGGAACCGGTATGAAGTGGGTCAATGTTCACGATTGGCCTCGGACAAAGGCGGAAGCCTACGAAATCCAGGACAGCAGAATCGACAAGGTGCGGCTCAATGGCAACAATGTCGAGCCGGAATTGATTTGTGCCCTGGAAGGAGCGTACGGCTACGGCGGCCAGTCGGTTTATGCCGCCGCCGTCGTTCTGACGTACCCTGACTTCAAAGAAGTTGACCGCTCACTCAGTTTCGATACTCCGACATTTCCATACATCCCGGGGTTGTTTTACTTCCGTGAGGGCCCCGCGTTGATCAAGGCCCTGGAGGGGTTGAAGGAGACGCCCGATGTCATCATGATCACGGCTCACGGCATAGCTCATCCGCGCCGGTGTGGCCTGGCCTGTCATATCGGTCTTGATTTTGACATCCCCACGATTGGCTGCGCTCGTCGTCTTCTCTTCGGCAAACATCGCCAGGTAGGTGTCAATCGCGGTTCCAGCCAGCCGGTGGTTCATCGCGGTGAACAAATCGGTCTGGCCTACCGCAGCAAAGACGAGGTCAAGCCGATCTTTGTCTCCCCCGGCCATCGGTGTGATCTGACCTATGCCACGAATGTGGTGGTGAGCGGCTTGCGCGGTTATCGTTTGCCGGAACCGTTGCGGGTGGCGCACCTGCTGGCGAATAAGCACAAGCGCATCATGGAAGGCAAAAACAATAAAAAGGCGAAACCCGAAGAAGTCGATTCTGCCGGTTGATACGTACCAATTACATGGACAACAAAAACACGATTCACGGTGACATACTGGGGCTCGCTCGCAAGCTGCATCCGCGTCAAATCGAATGGCGACGTCACCTGCATTCTCATCCCGAGCTATCGGACGAAGAGACGCAAACGACCGCCTATCTCGTCAAGGAGCTCAAGGCCCTGGGCCTGCGCATTCGTCCGCTCAACATGACTACCGGTGTGATCGCCGAGCTCGACGGCCGGTCGTCGTCGCGCACAGTCGCCATCCGCAGCGATATCGATGCCCTTCCTATTGCCGAGCAAACCGGCCTGCCGTTTGCCTCGGTCACGCCGGGGAAAATGCATGCCTGCGGTCACGATGTTCACATGGCCACGGTGCTGGGCACGGCGGCGGTTCTGGCGCAGATCAGGAGTGAGTTCGACGGTCGGGTACGCTTCCTGTTCCAGCCCGCAGAGGAAATGCCGCCGGGCGGGGCGCGACCGATGATCAAAAACGGCGCTCTGGACAAAGTCGGGGCCATTTTCGGCCTGCACGTGGACCCCCATCTCAAAACGGGGAAGATCGGTTTGCGCGACGGCCCCACCATGGCCTCGGTCTTCGATTTCGATCTCACCATCCACGGGCGCGGCGGCCATGCGGCCCGCCCCCAGGATGCCGTGGATGCTATCGTAATCGCAGCGGAGGTGGTGAACTCCCTGCAAACAATCATCTCTCGCGATATCGACCCGATTGATTCGGCTGCCATTACGTTCGGAAAAGTCAGCGGCGGTGTGGCACGCAATGTCATTGCCGATCGGGTACAGCTCACCGGAACCGTGCGCACCCTGTCCCCCAAGCTGTTCAGGAAGATACCATTGCTCCTGAAGCGCACGGTGGGGGGTATCTGCAAGGCCCGGGGCGGTAGATTCACATTGCAGGCGGTGGCCGACTATCCGGTGCTCAACAACGACAGTGCCATCAACGCCCTGTATACCAGAACCTACACCGATCTGTTCGGACGGTCCCGCATAGCCGTGACCGATCCGGTGCTTGGCGGCGAGGACTTCGCCTGTTATCTTCAGAAGGTTCCCGGCGCCATGTTCCGACTGGGGATTCGCAATCCCAAAATCGGCGCCGACAAACCCTGGCACTCACCGGAGTTCATTGTGGATGAGGATGCAATGTATTTTGGCACCTCGCTCCTGGCCGCCGCGGCGGTTGATTACCTGAACGGCCGAACTGCATGATAACAAGAGTCATCACTCTGATCGTAATCCTGCTGGCACTGGCCGCCCCGGCCATGACTTTGGCCCAGATTCTCCCGGGTCAGGCAGTCACCTACGGTAATTTCGACTACGTGTACTCGGTGGCGTCGTCAATGAGCCGTGTGTATTTCGCCACGACCTCGGGAGTTACGGTGTACGACAAGATTGCACGCCGGTGGGAGGATCCGCTGAACGGTGGCGACGGACTCCGTAACCAGACGGTTCGTCGCCTCTGGGTGGATCAGTTTGATCAGAAGCTGTACATCGCTACCGATGCCGGATACTATGAATACGACCTTCTGTTTGAACGATGGTACCCTATACCGGAGCTACCGGAGCTGGACCTCGACTACGATTATGTCGGTCCCCCGGATATGTGGTTGACGCAGTTTGATGCCAACTACCACGGTGAAGGGCGGTTCGTGGATATCTACGGCCGCACGTTTTATGCCAATGCAATCATCAATGACCGGGTAGGCAACCTCTGGATAGGCACCTGGGGGCGCGGAGCCGCCCGCTCGGACGTAGCCTCCACCCTCATGGAACTGCTGCCTTTCGGACTGTTGCAGGCTGATGTGAGGACCATTCTGCATGATGACACCCTCATCTGGACCGGAGGGAAGTCGTTCAACGACCGGCGAACCGGCCTGTCGGCACTGAACCCCGAGACCAATGCCTTCTCTTACATCGAGTCGGGCATTTCGGCGTTTTTTCCCGCCACCGATGTCAACTGCCTGGCTACCACCAAGGACCGCATTTTTGTCGGGACCACCAACGGTGTGTACACAATCGGGCGGAAGTCGCAACGGGTCGATGGTCCCCTGAACCGAAACCGAGGCCTGCCCGACAATGATGTTCGGTCGCTGCTGGTTTTGAACGGCGCGCTTTGGGTGGGGACAACCGATGGACTCGTTATGGTCGAGCTGGCCACCGATTCAGTGTTTTACGTCGTCCCCGACCAACTGCGTCAGGGCATCATTTACGATCTGGAGGCAGAAGACTCCGCATTGTGGATTGGTTCTGAAACCGGCGCGTATCGCCTGAAACCGGGCACCGGACGGTTGCAGCGGTTTGAGGACAAGAACCAGGTATTGTTTAGCCGCGTGTACGACATCGACCGGGCCGGCACACATATGTGGTTTTGCGCCGACGACGGACTGGTTGATCTTGATTTGACTACGGGCAAAAGTACCGCTATCCAGGATCAGTTTCAGCCGTTTGTCAGGCGACCACTGGCCGCCAACGATATCATGGTCGCTACGGCCTCAAACTTCGGGATGACGATCTACTTCCTCGATCAGGAAAGCAAACCCTATCGCCGCGAATTCACAGTTGACGACGGCCTGGCATCGGAGACGGTTAATGCCCTCGAGCTCGATGGCGATTATATATGGATAGGGTCGGATGTCGGGCTCACCCGTTTCTGGTGGAACAATCCCGACCGGGTTGATTGAACACCCTACATTACAGTTGATTGCGGCGTTAAGGTTTTGTACTATGACGGTGAGAGCGGACTGAAAATCGGTCGGCTAAACCGGGTCTGAGATTGTATCGCAATGAAATGGCTTCTGGAAAACCCCTGGCTCAAGTTGGCGGCCTTCGCCATGGCCTTCCTGGTCTGGATACATGTGGCCACCGAAAAGACCTATAATTACGAGCTCAAGCTGCCCATTACGGAGATATCGCTTAAGGACGATCTCACCCTGTCGCGACAGCCTCCGGGCTCTTTGATGGTTGCGGTTTCGGCAACCGGCAAACAACTGCTGCGGCAGCGCTGGCGCCTGGAGGGGCTGCGCATCAATGCCACCCAGTGTCAGGCGGGGCGGTACAATCTGCCGCTTTCGACCGGAAACACCTCCCTGGCACACCTGACCTCGGATATTACCCTGGACGAGGTTATCTCCCCACCGAGTATCCTGCTTGAAATCGATGCCGAGGGTACCGCCACGGTTGCGGTCATTCTGGATATCAGGGCGGTACCCGATGAGGGTTTTGCGATGGGGATCGATACCGTCATTGTGCCCGATTCGGTGACCCTGACCGGTCCGCGATCATCGCTGGCCCGCTTTCCCGCCGTATTCACGGAACAGAAGCAGCTCACCGGTCTGCGCAATAACGTGTCGATGATGCTGCCGCTGGTCACTCCTCCGGGGTACGGTTTCCAATTGTCCCCGGATTCCGTTGCCGTGACAGTCAAAGTCATGCCGGTCAAAACGCGCATGTATACCAATCTGCCGATCCTTGTTTTCCACGCCACTCCCGGCAGCGGTGTTACCCCCCGTCCGGCGCAAATTGATGTGGAACTCACCGGACCTCCCGATCAAATAGACAAGCTGGATCCCACCGCGGTCACTGTTTCAATAGACGTGCATGAAATGACCGTCAATGGCAGGGCACCCATCCGGGTGGACTGCCCCCCGGGGTATCGAGTCAAATCAATGTCGGCAGACTCAGCCAGGATCATCCAGGAGAACAATGCTGGTACTCGGAATTGAATCGTCCTGCGATGAAACCTCGGCGGCAGTAGTCCGTGACGGTCGCGAAGTCCTCTCCAACGTGATTCTTTCCCAGGTGGTCCACACCCGTTTTGGCGGCGTCATACCCGAAGTTGCCAGCCGGGAACACCTGAAGACGATAGCTCCAATTTATCGCCAGGCTTTGGCCGACGCCGGAGTAGAACTGAGCAATATCGATCTCATCGCCGCCACCATGGGTCCCGGGCTGGTCGGTCCCCTGCTCGTGGGGTTGACCTTTGCCAAAGGACTGGCTTTCGCCACCGGGAAACCGTTTGTGCCGGTCAATCATCTGGAGGGTCACCTGGCGGCGAACATCCTGGCCCATCCGGATCTCGACCGCAATCATCTGACCCTGCTGGTTTCGGGCGGTCACACCATGCTGTTGCATATCAGCCGTTTTGGGGAATACGAAGTGCTGGGGCAGACACGTGATGACGCCGCCGGCGAGGCATTCGACAAAGTGGCCAAAGTTATGGGATTGGGCTATCCCGGCGGCGCGGCTCTGGACAAACTGGCGGCCTCGGGCGATCCGACGTACTTTCGGTTTCCCCGGGCGGTGCGCGCCATGGGCTACCAGTTCTCATATTCCGGGCTGAAAACCGCAGTGGCCCTCTATCTGGACAAACTGTCGAGTGCCGAGTTTGAGACACACAAGGCTGATATTGCCGCCTCTTTCCAGGAAGCGGTCGTTGATGTGCTGGTGGAAAAAACCGTCAAGGCAGCGGATGAGCACAATATCTCGCATATCACCCTGTCCGGCGGCGTAGCCGCCAACAGCCGGCTCCGCACGCGTATGCAGGATGAACTCCATAAGCGAGGAAAACGCCTGTTTTTCCCGCCGATGGAGCTTTGTACCGACAACGCCGCCATGATCGCCGCAGCAGGATTTTATCGTTTCGAAACCGATGGCCCGGGTGAACTTATCGCCAACGCCATCCCCTATCTCAAGCTGATCAACTGACCGTTCGTCCCCCGTTTACCCTTGCCCCCCGTCTTGAAATCTGGTATCGTTGGCCCGGCAGAATGAAAGAACACAACAGTTTAACGCGAAGCACCTGACTCCCTATGAGAGACCTGCTGGAAAAGTCTTTT
>JAHIVM010000569.1 GCA_018816665.1 Candidatus Zixiibacteriota bacterium | reverse complement strand
TGACCCGCCACGCCGGCGGCGCGCAGGCAGCTTGATGGCGGGATTCGATTGAGTGTACCCCCACAATTTTCCTTGAGCTTTTTTGTCTCTTCCTGCGTATCTTCAGGTAATGATCGAATACGGTAAACCCGAGCGCGAAAAAGCTCTCCTGGTCGGACTGGCCAACAACTCCCTGCAGAAACAGGAAATCGCGGATTCGCTTTCCGAATTGCACCGCCTGGCCAATACCGCCGGCGCGGATGTTGTTGATCAGCGCATTCAAGTTCGGCACAAACCCGATCCCGCCTATTACATCGGGCGCGGTCTGGTGGACGAACTGAAAGAACGTCTGGCCGACAGTGAGATCAATTGTGTCATCTTCGACGATCAACTAAGTCCGGCTCAGCAGCGCAATCTTGAGCGCGCCCTCGAGGCCAAGGTAATCGACCGGCCCATCCTTATCCTGGACATTTTTGCATCCGGTGCCCGCACAGCCGCCTCGCGTTTACAGGTGGAACTCGCCCAGCTCGAATACACGCTGCCTCGCCTCACCGGCGCCTGGGTTCACTTCTCCCGTCAGTACGGCGGAATCGGCGCCAAGGGTCCGGGTGAAACGCAGCTCGAAATAGACCGTCGCCAAATCCGTACGAAAATCGGTCACCTGCAGCGTAAGCTGGCCCGGCTTTCGGTCCAGCGCAACACTCAGCGGAAGCAACGTCAGAACCTGTTCAAAATCGCCCTGGTGGGCTACACCAATGCGGGCAAGTCTACCTTGTTCAACCTGCTGACTAAAGCCGGTATCCAGACGGCGGACAAGCTGTTCACCACCCTGGATTCAACCACCCGGGTGATGTCGGCGGGCTATCCCTGCAAAATCGTTTTTTCCGACACGGTTGGCTTCATCAAAAAGCTGCCTCATCAATTGGTGGAGTCGTTTAAGTCGACCCTGGAAGAAGTGGCCCTGGCGGACCTGCTTCTGCATGTAGTTGATTGCGCCGACAGCAAGTTTGTGGATCAGATTAAACAAACGCAGCAGGTACTCTCCGAAATCGGGGCGGATGGCCTGCCCTACCTCATGGTATACAACAAGATTGACCTCAACACGGAGTTTCAGGCGCCGATCGACGGCCCGGCCAGCTTCCCTGTCTCAGCGCAGGAAAACCTGGGTCTGGCGGCCCTGAAGGCCGAAATCACGGCCCGATCTCAGGTCAATATTCGTCGCTAACCCCCTTAATTTCCGCCTTCTTTTGCCGATACAACCTAAACAGGAAATGATATGGCTAAGAAGATACTAATTGTAGACGACAACCCGAATATGTCTTCACTGCTGTGTGAGATGCTTGAGGTCTTTGATTACGAGTCGGTTAGAGCATCCGATGGCAACGCGGCCCTGACCGAACTGGACAAGGGCGGCATCTCCATGGTCATCACCGATATGCGTATGCCCAACATGTCCGGGCTGGAATTGCTGCAGGAAGTCAAAAGCCGGTTTCCCAAGATTCCGGTGGTGCTGATCTCCGGCTATTCTACCGCTGAAATCGAATCCCAGGCCGAAATGGCACAGGCCGATGGTTTCCTCGGCAAGCCGCTCATGATGTCCGACATTGAGAAGCTGATCAACAAAGTTCTCTAATTGCCCCCTTTCCACATTTGCTTGTCTTTGATCCGGCGGTGCTCTACCTTAATGCCGGCAGGTAATCCGTCATGTGTGTAACCGGGAGTTGTAGTTGTATCAGGCCCTGAAAATATCGCAATTGTTCTGCGAACTCGACGACAATGCCCTTGATGAAGTCATGTCGGCGGCCGTACTCAAGAAAGTCGAGCCCGACGAAATGATCTTCCACGAGGGCGACCGGGCAGGCGCCTTTTACATCGTTAATCACGGCAAAGTCAAAGTGTTCAAGCTGTCTCCCGATGGCAAAGAACAGATCCTGATGCTCGCGGGACCCGGTGAAACATTCGCCGAGGCTGCTCTGTTCTCTGCGGGAACCTACCCTGCCTCCGCCCAGGCCCTGGAGAAATCCGAACTGGTGACCATCAATCGTGATCGCTTCGTGGCCCTGCTCGGCAAAAATCCCGATCTTGCGGTCAATCTCATCGGCCGCCTTTCGGATCTCCTGCGCAAAATGACCCGGCTGGTCGAAGGCCTCTCCCTGACCAGCGTCACCAACCGCCTGGCTCATTACCTGCTCAAAACAAGTCGCAACGAGGCCGGGGCGGTGACCAATGTTGTTCACCTGAAGGTCAAAAAATCCGTTCTCGCTTCCGAACTCGGGACAATTCCCGAAACCCTCTCGCGTTCTCTGGCCCGGCTGACCCGCGACGGTCTGATATCGGTCGACGGCCCTCATATCAAGATTGAAGACCGGAACCGTCTGGAAAAGCTCACCGCCGCCGGCTGAACCGGTGGCAGGCCGTCGAGCGCTTGACTTAAGTCATACCCTCCAACGGACCAATACCCGATACTCAGTACCACTACTGAACTGGAGGAGTTATGGCCAAAACACTACGAGATATCATTGTCATCGATGAGGACCTTTGCGACGGTTGCGGGGACTGTATCACCGCCTGTGCCGAAGGTGCTTTGGAACTGGTTGATGGCAAAGCTCGGCTGAAGGCCGAGATCCTCTGCGACGGCGCCGGCGTGTGCCTGGGTCATTGCCCCACCGGAGCCCTGACCGTTATCAAGCGCGAGGCCGACGAATACAGTGAAGCGGCGGTTGAGGCCGAACTGAAAAAGACGGCCGCTCCCACCCTGCAAACCCTGCCGAACTCAGCCGGCTGTCCGGGCATGGCCGCCCGTCAGTGGACCCAACCGGTTGCCGCTCCCCGGCCGACCGCACTGTCCGGCGGCGCCTCGCAACTCACCCAGTGGCCGGTACAGTTGATGCTCGTATCACCGCAGGCGCCGTATTTCAAAAATGCCGACCTGCTTATTACGGCCGACTGTGTGCCGTTCGCTCACCCGGGGTATCACGACACCTTCCTCAAGGGTCGAGCCCTGGCCGTGGGCTGTCCCAAACTCGATGACCTGCAACACTATCTCGACAAACTGACCCAGATATTTGCCGCCAATAACCTCCGCTCGGTCGAAGTGCTCCTCATGGAAGTCCCGTGCTGCAACGGGCTCGGTCAGGCGACACAAATGGCCCGACAGCAGGCCGGCCAGTCATTCCCCATCAAAATCACGACCATCGGCATCCGCGGGGACATCCTGGGAACCATCGACGTCTAGAACCACGGGAACATCGGGCAGCAACTCTGTGTTTGGATAAACAACGTACGAACTTGATTATCTTGACACAGGAGACAGGGATATGGCCGCCAAAACTTTGAAAATCAAACTGATCCCCAACGGCCCGGCGCTGGTGGAGAGCGGATCGTTCGAGATTATGCTGACCGACGGTACGATCAAAAAGAAGGACGGTCCCTTTTCGTTGTGCCGTTGCGGGCAGTCACAGAAAAAGCCGTTCTGCGACGGAACGCACAACAATACGGGGTTTATCGGCTAGGTTCGGTGCCCGATAGAATTGAGAAGGCCGTTGATCCGACCGGGAATCCGGAAGATCGACGGCCTCTTTTTGTTTAGCGGGTTCGCCTTTTGACGGCGGTCACCAGCAGCGGTATCAGGGCCAATTGCAGGACCACTCCCGGTAGGCCGGCTACTACCGCGCCGCCCGCCGAGAAAAACGTTGCCGCCGTATACGGCAGGTTCATGAACATTCCCAGCACCAGCAGCGCCAGACCAAAGACCAGCCGCCCGGCCACCATCGCCACTATCAACGACAGGTAAACATGCAGCTTCAGGCGGTAGTACAAAACGCCGGCAATCACACCGTACACCGGAAGTTCCAGCGTCATCAAAGGAACCGCATACGTAGGCGGCATCCCGGTCATGAGATGGGACAGCCCGGGTCCGAGCAGTCCCACCACCAGGGCACTGAAGGGACCTACCAGCATGCCCGCCAGCAGGACGGGTATATGCATGGGCAGGAATATTCGTCCGGCCACTCCAAAGGCATGAAAGGCCAGGGGGAGTACCAGGGAAAGAGCCAGGAATAACGCGGTGTAGCTGAGTCTTTGAGTTTTTGAAAGCTGATGCTTCAAAAGGAGAACTTTATTCTTTTGCGTTCCTTGCCGAGGCAAGGTAAAGTCCCGGGTGATCCTCTATACTGATATCCGTAAAGCGGCTGTCGGCAAACATCCGGCGCAGTTCGGCTTCCGACGGCAACTCATCATGAGCCACCGCACCGCCGATCTCCAGATGCATGTCGGCCAGTTCCTTGGACGACTGGAGATGGATGATGTGGAACAGCGCATTGGGCTTGAGGACCCGGTCGATTTCCTGCAAGGCCGCCTGTTTGTTGGAAAAATGCGGGAAGGCCGCAAATGACACGGCCATCTCAAATACCGAGCTCTGGAACGGCAAATTGATCACATCGGCGTCCACAACAGTCACGTTGTCAAAAGGGAAGTTGCGATGTGCTATGCGGGCCATCTGGATCGAGAAGTCAACCCCCGTGACGGTACCATCGGGACCAACCTTCCGCCGCAGCATATCAAACAGCACCCCCGTACCGCATCCAAGATCCAGAATGTCCATACCCCGGGCAACATCCAGAGAGTCGACCAGGTGCGACAAGCGCTCCAGATCCTCAGCGGTGAACATGAGGTCCCATTCCGCTGCCAGTTTGTCAAAAAACGCCTGATGGATATCGTGGGACATGGACGCAATTTATTCCCGGAGGCTCACCTGTCAAGTGTTTTCGAGGCACCCACAGCCGTCCGGGCTCTCCTGTTACCGGTTTTGAAATACGCGCCGCTGCCCTGAGCCGTGTACGCAGCCGGCGGCGACAGTCTCTACACCTGATACGGTAACCGGTCCGGTCAGTTTGATGGGAACTCTCCCTCTCAGAAAAGTGATTTAGGAGTACAGATTCCGGCTGTATACTCGGTCCGGGATCGCTTATATTGCGGTTTGGCTTTTTGGCGGAGAAAAACATGGCTGACAACGGTGATCGCTACCAGCAAAACCGGGCTTACCTGCATGTAAAGGGAGCCCGTGAGCACAATCTGAAAAACATAGATGTCCAGATTCCCCGGAATTCCTTGACTGTCATTACCGGCCTGTCCGGATCCGGGAAATCCTCGCTGGCCTTTGATACCATTTATGCCGAGGGGCAACGACGGTATGTCGAGTCACTTTCTGCCTATGCCCGTCAATTCCTGGGACTGATGGAAAAGCCGGATGTCGACTTCATCGAGGGGCTCTCACCGGCCATCTCCATCGAACAGAAGGGCACCCCTCGCAATCCGCGTTCCACGGTTGGGACGATTACCGAAATCTATGACTATCTTCGTCTCCTCTTCGCCCGCATTGGTGTCCCCCACTGTGTGAAATGCGGTCAGCCCATCACCCAGCAGACCGTTGAGCAAATTGTCGACTCGGTGCTGAGTTTTGAGGAGGGAAGCCGCCTGATGGTTCTGGCCCCGCTCGTGCGCGGCAAGAAGGGAGAGCACCGGGAGATTATCCAACAG